>WFPU01000106.1 GCA_015487435.1 Sulfurimonas sp. | reverse complement strand
GTATTGTTTGCAAACCTAAATTATACTTTTAACCATAACAAAGAGATTAAGCTTCTTGATTCATTTGATATAGATGCATCATTTTTATATGATAAAACTTTAAATAAAATGCGTTCACGAAATAGTGCTAGATATAAGAGTAATCACTTTTTTAGTGCTATGGATGATGCATATGTTTATATACCAGCTGTTAAAAAGATACTAGCTGAATACAATATTCCTCCAGAATTTTTATATCTTGCGATGGCAGAATCAAATTTCTCAACTAGGGCATACTCAAAAAAAAGAGCAGCTGGATTATGGCAGTTTATGCCTCGTACAGGAAAAAGCTATGGCTTAAAAATTGATGAATATGTAGACGAAAGACGCGATCCAATTAAATCTACAAAAGCAGCTGCAAAATATCTCTCTCATCTATATGATAGATTTGGTAAATGGTACCTAGCTGCTATAGCGTACAATTGTGGCGGTGGAAGATTAAATAAAGGGATAAAAAGAGCGGGAACTGATGATTTGGCTGTTTTGCTAGATCCCAAAAAAAAATATATACCAAGAGAGAGTAGGTTATATATTAGAAAAATTATAGCTTTAGCCCTGATAGGCTACGATGATAAATTTTTGTTAGAGAGTGAGTATGCACATATATTAAATCGTGCAAGTGCTTATTCGATGTCTACTATTATGTTATCGAGTGGGGAATCGCTTAGGCGTGTATCTAAGCTAATAAATTTGCCATTAAAAACATTAAAAAAACTAAATAGACACCTTAAATATGATTTTGTTCCACCATACAAAAAAGATTATGAGATATATATTCCATATATTAAACTAAGTGAATTTAGGCAAAACTACACAAAAGATGCTATTAAAAATATATATAAAGTGCATGTAGTAAAAAGTGGAGATAATCTTTCATATATTGGAAAAAGGTATGGTGTTCCATATAGAGTAATTATGGATTTTAATAATATGAAAAACTCAAGACTTAAATTAAACCAAAAGATTATTGTTCCAATAGATGTAAACGCTAAGGTTAAGAAAATAAATAGTAAATTTTATTATATGGTTAAAAAAGGTGATACTTTAGAATCAATAGCTAAAGCACATAAGGTTAGTGTTTATAATATTAAGCAACAAAACCATCTCTCAAGTTCACTTATAAAAATAGGTGAAAGGCTAAAAATATATGAATAAGATATTTACCCTTTTTTTAATTTTTATTGTTATTGTCTTTAGTGGATGTAGCACTAGAGGTAAAAAAGCATATATTAAATATAGTCCACCTAAAACTTATTCTGCAGATAAAAACTCGCATTCACAAAATATGGATAAAAAATCATATTCCCATCCAACTATGAAGCCATATACTATTCGTGGTATAAAATACTATCCATCAATTGCACATGTTGGAGATAAATTTAGTGGGATTGCTAGCTGGTATGGTCCAAATTTTCACGGTAAACTTACATCAAATGGTGAAACCTATAATATGCATGACATGACAGCTGCACATAAAACATTACCAATGAATACTATAGTTAAAGTCACTAATAAATCTAACGGTTTAACTACAGTGGTAAGGATAAACGATAGAGGTCCATTTATAGCTACAAGAATAATAGACTTATCAAATGCTGCTGCACATAAAATAAAGATGGTTGGAGCTGGTACAGTACCTGTAGCAATAGAAATTTTAGGTTTTCAAGTTAGAGGAAAAAAAACTATATCGCCTAAAAAACAGTTAAAATCTGTGCCTCAAGAGGCTCAAATGGCAAATTTTGCAATCCAAATTGGCTCATTTACCAATTTTAATGGAGCTCTTAAAACACAAGAGTTACATGATGGACTTGATGGTTACAAAACTATAATTAAGGATATTGATAACAGGGATGGTTCTCGTTCATTCAAAGTGTGGCTCAGTGGCTTTAAAAGTGAGCAAGAAGCACGTGATTACAAAGCTGGAAGCATATTTCAAAATTCATTTATAGTAAGGGATAATTAATGATTACAAAAACAAGAAAAACAAAAGAAACTGATATTAGTGTTTCATTGAATCTTTATGGAACAGGAAAGAGCAATATAGATACTGGTGTTGGCTTTTTAAATCATATGCTTGAGAGTTTCTCAAAGCACTCTTTGATTGATTTAGATGTTAAATGTGCGGGAGATACTCACATAGACGACCATCATAGCGTTGAAGATGTTGGTATTGTTATAGGCTCTTTACTTAGTGAATCTTTATATCCTGCAAAATCTATTGAACGATTTGCAAATGTTGCTATAGTGATGGACGAGGCATGTGTGGAGTGTGATATAGACCTTAGCAATAGACCTTTTTTGGTTTATGATTTAGATTTAAGTGGTAAAGTTGGAGAGTTTGATACTGAATTAGTTGAAGAATTTTTTAGAGCATTTGTTTTAAATGCAAGTGTAAGTGTCCATATAATTCAAAAACGAGGAAAAAACAAACATCACATAATAGAAGCAGCTTTTAAATCTGTTGGGGTAGCTATTCGTAGAGCTACAACAAAAAATGACAGAATTGGAATACCAAGTACAAAAGATCTACTATGATAAAACTTATTGTTTTAGATGTGGATGGTTGCTTAAGTGATGGTAGTCTAATTTATACATCCGATGGAGTAGAGCTTAAAGCTTTTAACGTAAAAGATGGACTTGGAATAAGCACTTGGATAAAAATGGGAAATGAAGCTGCCATAATAACTGGTAAAAATTCTAAAATGGTTACAAGACGAGCTAAAGAACTTGGTATTAAGCATTGTTTTCAAGGTGTAAAAGATAAAGAGAGAGTTTTAAAAGAATTAATTAGCTCACTTGAATTAAAAAATTATGAGGTTGCTGCTATTGGTGATGATTTAAATGACTATGCTATGCTCAAACTTGTTGGAAAAAGCTTTACTCCTAGCGATGGTGTTGACAATATTAAAGAGATAGTAAACTGTGTGTTATCTCGCAAAGGTGGAGATGGTGCTGTTCGTGAAATGATAGACATGATAGTTGAACAAAATGATCAAAAAGATGACTTTTTAGGTGTTTGGCTTTGAGTATAAACATTTTTTTATCATTAATAGTTGTTGGTTTATCAATGATCTATTTTTTATTTGAACCAATGAAATTAAAAGAGTCAAAACTTGATGAAGTAGCCCAATTTAGCCTATCTTCATTTACTTTGTATGAACTAGATAAAATAGGGCTAATTACATTAATGAAGGGCAGTGAGGCTATTAGATATGAAGATAGATACATTGTTAAAAACATCGATTATAGTGATAATTCTAAAGAATATATAATCAATATTAAAGCTAAAAACGGATTATATAAAGGCGACATTGTTTATCTAGATGGGGATGTGAAATTTGAGAGAGAAGATGGTTTAAACTTTTTTTCTCAAGAAGTTACATATAATAAAATTACAGATATAGCAGTGAGTGAAGTTGATTATGTTTCATACATGGGATTAAATCAAGTTCGAGGAAGTGAAATTATACATGATAATAAAAATAATACAATAAAATCAAAAAATGTTTATGCCATTTATGATATGCAAGAGAAAAACTAATGAAAATAATTATAATGATATTGATAACAACATTGATATATGCAAACGAACTACGAATTAAAGCAAAATCATTTGAATCAGATCAAAGTAAAGGGATATCAATATTTACGGGAAATGTAAATATCATCAAGGGTAATGATGAGCTTAATGCATCTAAAGTTACTATATACACAAATGGTGATAATAAACCAACAAAATTTATAGCAAAAGGAAATGTGTCATTTGTGATAGAGACACAAACAGGGGAAAAATATCGTGGTATATCGCAAAAGGCCATCTATAAACCACTTACAAAAGAGTACCTTTTTTATGATGATGTTCATATAATCCAAATTGGCAAAAAAAATGAAATTATTGGTGATGAAGTTGTTATAAAAACAACCGAGGGTAAAGCTAAAGCAAAAAGCAAGACTGATAAACCAGTTATAATGATATTTGACTTAAAAGAGGAAGATAAATGATTGAGATAGTAGATTCAAAATTTGTAATTTCAGCTCCAAACATAAAAAGTGCGCCAGAATCATCAATGCAAGATGAAATAGTCTTTATGGCACGTTCTAATGTAGGTAAAAGCTCACTTTTAAATGCGTTAACTAATCATAAGGGATTGGCAAAAGTATCATCTTCTCCAGGAAAAACAAGATTGATTAACTATTTTGATGTAACTTTTATGGATAGAGATAGCTCTGTTAAAAAATTCGCTAAATTTGTTGACTTGCCTGGTTTTGGATATGCAAAAGTTTCTAAAAGTATCAAGAGTGATTGGGAAAAAAACTTAACTGATTATATAGCAGCTCGTCAAAATATAAAAGTGTTTATACATCTAATTGACTGTAGACATCCAAATCTTGATATAGATAAATCTGTAAGTAATTTTTTAGTTGAGAACTCTAACGATTCTCAATATATACTTCAGCTCTTTACAAAAATTGATAAACTAAATCAAAAGGAACAAAACAAACTAAGAAAAGAGTTCCCACATGCAATAATGGTTTCAAGTTCTAAAAAGAAAGGTTTAGCAAAAGTCAATAAGATACTATTTGATTTATTAGAGGATAATTCAACTGATGTTTAACTACCAAAAAGCTAAATTAGATAACATTTCATGTATGCAAAAATTAGTATTAGCAGAAGTTGAATCTGGGATAATACTAGAAAGAAGTGATGATGAGATAGCTACAAATATTAGATCTTATACATTAGTTTTTAAAGATAATGAACTTATCGCTTTTTGTGCACTTCATATACATTCGCCATCATTGGGTGAGATTAGATCACTTGTAGTTAAAGAAGACTTTAGAGGTAAAAATATAGGTAAAAAACTAGTTTTAAAACTTTTAGATGAAGGTAAGGAACTTGGATTACAAAAAGTGTTAAGCCTTACCTACAAACAATCTTTTTTTGAGAGATTAGATTTTACAGAAATTCCAAAAGAGTCACTCCCTGAACATAAAATATGGGCTGATTGTATTAAATGTAAACACTTTCCGATATGCAACGAAGTATCTCTAGTAAAAAATCTTTAACTCCTCTATTATATGTTGCATTATTTGTAATATATGAGAGTTTAAGTAGTATATACCTTTTTTTGCCGCCATTGCTTGGTGTCTTATTTTTTCTTTTTATTAAATCCCTTAAAAATGATGATGTTATAGCTATCTTTTTGGTTGCGTTTTGCTTATTAATATTTGAGAGTGAAAAGGGATATTTGCTCTTTAGCACTATTATATATTTTGGCTTAATATATAAGCTCGTACTACCAAAAATAGAGCAAAACTTTAATTGTAATCCATGTATAAAAATATCTATAGTTTTATTGGCATATATAGGTTTTTATTTTTTTAATGTAGTGATGTCTACTATATTTTTATTACCGCTTGTTGGGATTAGTTATTACATAATATACTATATTATAATTGAATTTTTAATTGTGAGCGTTTTATGAAGATAAAATTTATTCTATTTATTTTTATATCAATATGGATGGCGTTGATAGTTAGGGTTTTTTCATTAGCTATAGAGTCAAATAGATACTATGAAAAATTATCTCAAAACAACACTATAAAAACAGAAAAAATTGCTCCTGTTCGTGGCGAAATAATAGATAATAAAGATAAACCAATTGCAATAAACAAACTTGGATTTAAGATACAATTAAAACCACATCTAACGCAGAAAAAAAATAAATATATTTTTGATAAAGAGATTCAAAAAATTGTCTCTTTACTTCCAGAACTTGATCCTCAAAAACTTATTAAAACATATAAAAAATATGAATCATATTATAATCATGATTTTATTGATATAGTTGATTTTATCTCGTATGATAAGATGATGCCTGTTTATACAGAGTTAAATCTTCGTGAAAATATAAAAATAATTCCAGCCCCTAAAAGGCACTATCCTTATGGTAAAATTGCAGCACACACTATAGGGTATGTTTCTCGTGCAAATGCTAAAGATATTAAAGGGGATCCATCTTTAAAACTGATTGGTTATGCTGGTAAAGTTGGAATAGAAAAATACTACAATAGTTATCTTCAAGGTGAAGCTGGTAGTAAAAAAGTTAAAGTAAATGCAAATAATCAGGTTATAAAAGAGTTATCACACAAAAAAGCAAAAGAAGATAGAAAACTAATTTTAAATATTGATATTGAGTTACAAGAATACATATCTTCACTATTTACAAATAAAGCAGGTTCAGTTATCGTTATGAATGTTAATGGAGCTATATTATCTGCTAGTAGTTTTCCTGAGTATGATTTAAACACTTTTGTATCTGGTATCTCTCATAAAACTTGGAGACTACTATCAACTAGTTTAGATAAACCATTTACAAATAAAATCACTCATGGATTATATCCACCAGCTTCTACTATTAAAACTGGGTTAGGTTTAATTTACTTAACAAATGGAATTAGCCCTTATTGGAGTGTTAATTGTGAGTCTTCTATGCCACTTGGAAAAAGGGTCTTTAGATGTTGGAAAAAAAAAGGTCATGCAAAAACTGGAATAAAAAAAGCAATTCGTGAGAGTTGTGATGATTATTTTTACAAAGGAAGCTTACAGGTTGGAATAAAAAAGATGAGTGAAGGGTTTATGCGATATGGACTTGGTAAAAAAACAGGGATAGATTTACCAAATGAATTTATTGGTACAGTTCCTTCGCGTGAGTGGAAAAGAAAAAAGTATAATCGCTCATGGTATATAGGGGAGACTGTAAATACATCTATTGGGCAGGGTGATTTTTTAGTTACTCCAATCCAAATAGCACAGTTTACTGCTTTAATGGCTACATCTAAGCTTCCAACACCATTTATTGCAAAACAAATTGGCGATAAGATAGTTGAACCAAAAATTCTTGATATATTAAATAAAGAAGAATTAAAAAGAATTCCACTTATTAGAAAAGCTATGTACGAAGTATGTAATTATCCAAAAGGAACAGCAACGAATTACTTAAGTTCAAAAGTTAAAATTGCTGGCAAGACTGGGACAGCTCAGGTTGTTGGAATCTTGCAAGATATAGAAGATAGGATATTAGAGCACGATATGGAGTATTACAAGCGTTCACATGCATGGTTTTCAACATATGGTCCATATAAAAATCCACAGTATATTGTTTCAGTTATTGTGGAACATGGTGGACATGGTGGAGCAGCTGCTGGAGAGATTGTTTCAAAAATCTACAATAAGCTTTTGGAATTAAAATATATTAAACAATAGCGTTTTGAATAAATAAAGCTAAAATCATAAGTAAAAATATTGCACCTGCTTTGTTATATAACTTGTTTGCAAGTATAAACAACAGCGCAATTGAAACACCAACCATAATTAGTAAATCAAACTTATTAGCTACTAAATCAACAGTTAGTGGATTGATAAGTGAAGCTGCTCCTAAAACCATAGAGAAGTTAGCAACATTAGAACCAATAATATTTCCTATACCCATCTCTGCATTCCCTTTTTTAACAGCTACAAGTGATACAACAAGCTCTGGAAGAGAAGTACCTAGAGAGATTAAAAATAGCCCTATTAACCACTCACTCACACCAAAGATTCTTGCTATATTTGTGCCGCTCTCTATAACAAAGTTAGCACCGCCAATTGTTAAAACAAATCCAATACTTAGTAATATAATAGATTTTATCCAATTAAATTTTTCTTTTACAAGTGATTCATCAATCTCACCCTCTAAATCTTCCTTTGAGTCAGTAAATAAAAAGAATATATATGACACCATTAGTAAAAGAAATAATGCACCATCTACTCTACTTATCTCTCCATCTTGTGTCATTATAAAAAAGATAACAACAGGCATAACAACCCAAGCACTATCTTTTGCAAAAAGATTTCTGCTAGGATTCATTTTTTTAGCGATAAAAAATACAATTCCAAGAACCATAGCGATATTAAATATAACACTACCAACAACATTTGCAACTGCCATATCACTTTTTCCTACTGATGAGGCCATCATAGATGCTGCCATCTCTGGTAAAGATGTACCAAAAGCTATCAATGTAGCCCCAATAACAAAATGTGAAATTTTAAAATGCAAAGCTATACGCTCAGACTCTTTTATTATAAAATCTGCACCATAAATTAATGCTGACATAGCTGCTAAAAATATTATAAAATCCACTATATTCCTTGTGTTCTAAATATTAAACTTTTTGGTAATTTAAACTTTTTAATCAACTCTTTTTCTTTTTCTCTCATCTCACCATTATCTGTTTCATGGTCATATCCAAGAAGATGCAACAATCCATGAATAAAAAGTAAAGCAATTTCATCATCGTTAGTATGGTTAAGCTCATTAGCTAGTTTTTGCACATGCCAAGAAGAGATAACTATACTACCTAGTGGAGTATTTGGCATATTTTCATATGGAAAACTAAGCACATCAGTAGAATTATTTATGCCTCTGTGTTGCTTATTTAGTTGTTGCATTTTATTTTTATCAACTATTAAGAGTTCAATCTCTTTGTTGCTCAAAGAGATTGCGATAGAGTTTAAAAAAGATTCATTAATATCTAATGAAGTAGTGTTATCAAGTTCAATCATAGTTGTAATTATATCTAATAAAGTATTTATTTATTTTAACTTTTGTGCCACCAACTGATTAACTATTTTTGGGTTTGCTTTTCCACCTGTAGCTTTTAGTACCTGCCCTACAAAGAAGCCTAAGAGTTTGCTGTTTCCTGCTTTAAATTTAGCAAGATTATCTGGGTTTTTTGCAATAACTTCATCTATAATAGGCGAAATTTTAGAAGGATCACTTATCTGCACAAGTCCTTTAGTTTCAACTATTTGGGTTGGATTTTTCCCAGATTTTGCCATATCTTCAAATACTACTTTGGCAATTTTATTTGAAATAATTTCATCATCAACCATTTTAATAAGTTCAGCTATCTGTGCAGCACTAAACTTTAACTGACTTCCTTGGTTCTCTTTTATCTCTCTAGCTACTTCATTTGCCACAATGTTAGCAATACTAATTGGACTATTAAGAGAAGATATAGCTTTCTCATAAAATGAAGAAAGAGTTTCATCACGAGCTAGAGTATTTGCTACTTCATTATTTAATCCATGTTCATTAATATATTTATTAAATAATCTTTTTTGTACTTCATTCATAGCTACTACCTCGCCATCTACTTGCACTTTTTTAGCTTGAGGTTTAGGAGTGTTTTGTGTTGCTTTTGTCTTTTTACCCCAAGAATCTTTAAGACCTACAATTTTATTAAATACAGGTTTTTCATCTGTATAATCAATTGGATCAGCATAAAAATATCCCTCTCTTTCAAACTGAAATCTCTCATCAGGTTTCTCAGTTATTACAGCCGGTTCAATAAGAGCATTTTTGATAACTTTTAAAGAGTCTGGATTTAAATCTTCTATACTTTCAGGAGATTCTGAAGAATACAGTCTGTCATAAAGTCTTACTTCTACTGTTTTAGCTTCTTTAGCACTCACCCATTGAATAGCACTTTTAACTTTAATGCCACTCGTATCATCCCCACTTTTAGAATCAGGATGATACTCTGCTTTTATCTCTACAATATTGCCATTATCATCTTTTATAACCTTTTTGCAAGTGATAATGTAACCATGTCTAAGTCTTACTGGTTGTTCAGGTGTAAGGCGGAAGTATCCTTTTGGAGGATTTTCATTAAAGTCATCACGCTCAATATAAATATTGCGAGAAAAAGGTAATTTTCTTGAACCATCTTTAGGTACATCATGTGGATAATATGGAGCATCTATCTCTTCGTGACCCTCATAATTCTCAATTGTAATTTTTAGTGGGTCAAGCACACAAAGCACACGTGGCACTTTTGTATTTAAATCATCTCTTATACAAAATTCAAGTTGTGCAACATCAACCGTCGAGTTTGCTTTTGCTATACCTATTTGATCACAGAAGTTTAAAATAGATTCACGAGTATAACCCCTTCTTCTATATCCAGCAATTGTTGGCATACGAGGATCATCCCAGCCATCAACTTGCCCACCTTCAACGAGTTCTAAAAGCTTTCTTTTACTCATAACTGTATAGTTAATACTAAGTCTTGCAAACTCATACTGGTAAGGGCGTTGTGATTTTAGTCCAAGTGTATCAAGTACCCAATCATATATATCACGGTTATTTTCAAATTCTAGTGTACAAAAAGAGTGGGAAATACCCTCAATATAATCAGACAAACAGTGAGCAAAGTCATACATTGGATATATTGACCATCTATCTCCTGCTCTAAAGTGATGTGCATGTCTGATACGATATAAAATGGGATCTCTCATTTTCATATTTGCAGCATTCATATCAATTTTGGCTCTTAGTACGTGTTCTCCATCTTTAAATTCACCATTTTTCATTCTAAGAAAAAGATCTAAATTTTCTTCAATGCTACGTTCAGAATATTTACTACGTTTTCCTGCTTCTGTAACTGTACCACGATATTTTCTAATATCTTCTTCATCAAGAGAATCAACGTATGCTTTACCCATTTTAATAAGTTCAACTGCATAATCATATAGCTTAGGAAAATAATCAGAAGTAAAATGTACACTGTTTCCCCAATCAAATCCAAGCCACTTTACTGCATCTTTAAGAGCCTCAACATATTTTGTGTCCTCTTTAGTTGGATTGGTATCATCCATTCTAAGGTAACAGCGACCATTATACTCACTTGCAATACCAAAGTTTATATAGATAGATTTAGCGTGTCCAATGTGAGGAAACCCATTAGGCTCAGGAGGAAATCTTGTAACAACCTCTTTATACTTACCTGACTTTAAGTCCTCTTCAATTATTACACGTAAAAAATCTTTGTTCTCACTCATTATTATTAAACCTTTTGATTTTGAAACTTTTTTAAGAGTAGTATTTTATCTTATTTGTGCTTATAATATCTTAGTGGGGATTGGTATTAGATTGTATAAAAAAGATGTAAGTTAAAAAATTTAGAAATACTTCTATTTACTTAGGTATATTCTTTAACCCAAATTTACGCAGAAACATTTAAAGTATTGCCTATACCTGATTTATGTGCGGCAGCTTTTTGTGACTCTTCTTTAACGTCCTCAAGTGTAGATAAAATTTGTTTTTCTTGAACTTCAAGTGCTTTTTTTATTGAATCTTTTCCTGCTTGTATTGAGTCTGCTTCTGGTTGTGCTGGAGCATTTGTTGAAGATGTTACATCCATAATAAAGCCTTTTCATTAATATTCTCAAT
>WFPU01000105.1 GCA_015487435.1 Sulfurimonas sp. | reverse complement strand
AGTATAAAATATGAGAGAATTGTTTGTAAGTGCGGATGAAAAGATAGATATAGAGGTTGAATTAGATATAGATGAAGGTGAAAAAACATTTTCTTGGCTTTTTTCATTATTTATAAATTTTGATTTAGAAAAAAAATCACAAGAAGAGATTGAAGTTTTTTTAGAGATGAAAGAATCAATCATCTTGATACTAGAAAAAAACTCAATGGTAAAGTATGTTGGACAACGCATCATTGATAGTTGGGTGGAACTTTACTTTTACTCACTAAACTCTAAAAATCTTCAAAAAAGTATTATTAAATATTTGAGTGAAAGCTCTTTGCAGTTTGAAAGTGGTGTTGTTCGAGATACTAAATGGGATTTTTACACTGCAAATTTAATGCCTAATGAATTAGAATATTGCTTTATGGAATCTCAAAAAATAATTAATCTCTTAGAAGAAGAGGGCGATAATATAGATATATCAAGAGAGGTTGAGCATTATGCAATGTTTGAGACATCTACTCAAAAACAAAGATTTATAGATTCAGCTATAGAAAATGGATTTAAATTTAAAGATGATTTATCAACTGATGAATGTGAACACGGTGTAGCTTTAACAAAGGTACACAATTTACAAACTGATACTTTAAATATCGTAATTAAAGAGTTACATGATAGAGTTAAGATAGAACGAGGGTACTATGAACTTTGGAGCACAGTATTGGTTGAAGCAGAGTAGTATATGAAAAAAATGTTTGCAATTGTTGGTGTTTTTAACTACCTGATGGTTGCTTTTTTAAACGCTTTCACAGATTTAGGTCATAAAATAATAATCCAAAATACTATTTTTAAAGTATATGATGGTGAAGTACAAATAATACTAACGGCAGTAATAAATGCCTTAATACTATTACCATTTATTTTAATGTTCTCCCCTGCTGGTTTTTTGGCAAATAAATTTGCTAAACACACTATTATGAAATATTCATCAGTAGTGGCTGTTGTTATCACCCTGCTTATAACTTATTCCTATTATCAAGGTTGGTTTATCTTTGCCTTTGCTATGACCTTTTTGCTAGCTCTACAAAGTGCAATCTATTCACCAGCGAAGTATGGATATATAAAAGAGTTAGTTGGTAATAAGTTTATTACACAAGGAAATGGAGCTATACAAGCTGTTACAACTGTAGCAATACTTGGCGGTATAATTTTTTATTCAGCTTTTTTTGAAAGTATGGTTGGAGATAGATTTTTTACTAATGAAGATATTTTAAAACAGATTGCTCCACTTGGTTGGTTTTTAGTTGGTGGCTCAATAATAGAGTTCTATTTAGCTTCAAAACTACCAAATAAGATGCTAAAGCAAAGTGTTAATACTTTTAATTTTAAAAGCTATTTTAATGGAGATTATCTATATAAAGATCTAAAAATACTCAAGAGAAAACCTAAAATTTTTGAGGCTGTTTTAGCTATTAGTTTGTTTTACTCAATCTCTCAAGTGATTTTAGCAATTTTTGGTGAGTATGTAAAAAGTAATTTAGGAATTACAAATGCGATGATGGTTCAAAGTGTTATGGCTTTAGCTGGTATTGGGATTGTTTTTGGCTCTTTAATTGTTTCATCTTTTTCAAAATACTATATAAATACAGGTATGGTAGTTGTTGGTGCTTTTGGAATTACGCTGTGTGTGTTTTTAATTCCATTTAGTGGTTCGATGATTGTCCTTGCTATTTTGTTTTTTCTCTTTGGAATATCAGCAGCTTTTATAATAGTGCCTTTAAATGCATATATACAATATCTTTCGCCAAATGTTCATTTTGGGACAATACTAGCTGGAAATAATTTTATACAAAATATTTTTATGTTTAGTTTTTTGAGTTTAACTACTTTGTTTGCTTTTTTTGGAATGGATGCTAAAATTCTTTTTTATATAATGGGTTTCATTGGAGTTTTTTTATCTATCTTAGTATTGAAAAATTACGCTATAATGGGTCTTTGGACATTTGTAAATATAGTTTTTTCAATAAGATTTAACTTTAAATATGAGGGTTTAGAAAATATACCAAATAGTGGAGGAGTATTACTTTTAGGTAATCATGTCTCTTGGATAGATTGGTTGGCTCTTCAAATTCCAATAAAGCGTAGAATAAATTTTTTGATGGATAAAGATATATATAATAATAAATTTTTAAATTCAACTCTAAAAAGAGCTAAGGTCATCCCAATATCTTCAAAATCTTTTAAAGATAGTTTTAGAGATGCGTCAAATAGACTTAAAGATGGAAATGTTGTTGCTATATATCCTGAGGGCGAAATAACCAAAGATGGAGAGTTGTCAAAATTTCAAAAAGGTTATGAGCTTTTAACAAAAGGTTATAGTACTATTGTCGTACCTTATCACATTGATGGAATGTTTGGTTCTATCTTCTCAAAATATAAAAAAGACCAAAAGAAAACCTTTTTTTCGAGACGCGAAATTATCATAAAATTTGCAGATCCAATACCTAACACAACAAAAGCAGATGAATTACAAATAATTATACAAAAGATGAAAGATAGTATTTGATATAAGTTACTGAGAAGTTTGCTTTCGTTATCTATATTTTTTTTAGCTTAAGCAACACTATGTTCTTTTAACGCTAAATATGACAATTAACTATCATTTTATTCAAATAACGGCTAAAAAACTACTTAACACACATTTTTTCTTAAGTTTCAACTATTTATTTTTTTAAAATAGATTTAAAATAGACATACCT
>WFPU01000104.1 GCA_015487435.1 Sulfurimonas sp. | reverse complement strand
GTAATATTATTTTTTGTTTTAAAATTTTTGCTTATATAAAAAAGAGGTCGCCTAGCTTTGATTCCATTCATCAAATCAATATTTGAAAATACTTTTACTGTTGAATATATATCCAACATTCTATAAGGCAGATATAGATATATATCTCTAGTTTTTTTAGGTAAATTAATATCAGTTTCTAAAGACAATAAAAAATCATTTGTATCATTAAATCCATAATCTTTTGTCATCTCTTCTATATTTGAAAATATGTTTAATTTCTTTGGCTCTTTGAGCTCACGATTTTCTTTTATTTTTTTAAATATACTTTCTGTATATTCCACATCAAGTCTTGCCATCTTTGCAGCTATATGTTGAGGATTTGTTAAAACAAAACTAATTGGAAAATTTACACTACCACTATGTTTTCCACCATCTCCAAGTGTTTTTACATCTGAATAGTATCTTATTGGGTAACCATAATCCCACCATGCTATTACATAGTCCTCTCTATCGGCAATACTTTTTAGAGAATCAAGTATTTTAGCTTCATCTGCATTAAGCACTGTTGGAACTTTATAGCTATCTATATGTTTATAATTTGGATACAAAACAGCAAAAGTTAAAATAAAATAAGCAAAATATTTAATACTTTTTTTATCTGTAATTTTTGAAGTTAGTTCTGTTATCAAAAATGCAATACCCATTGCAAGGATTGGCACTGCATATATAGTAAATCTAAGTCCACCAAACCATGCTAAAAAACCAAGCCCAATCATAGGGAGTGCAAATAACATAACTCTGTGCTTAAATGCCAACCATACATAACCAATTAACGATAAAATAAAAGTAATTGTATCTCCACTAATACGATTTGCAAAAACTTCAAATGGAATTTTACCTGCTTCACGGATTGTTTGCATCACTGCATAAAAATGCAGCTCTAATCCTTTTTCACCAATAATAATATCTCCAGCGAAAATGTAGCCCTTTAACTGGCTCCAAATAGGGGAAAATCCACCTGAAGCAAAAAATAAAATAACAGATATTCCTAAAATATGATAAATATATTTTTGAAATTTTTCTTGTTTAAAAATAAAAAAAGCAGCGAGTACTAATAGAATTCGAAGATAGCCATCTATATTAATCATTGCCAACATTATGATAGCCAAGAACTTATAATTATAAAGATTTTTTCTATCGAAAAAAAGTGTGTATAATAAAATTAAACCAAAAAATGAAAACTCTAAAGAAAAACTTTGTGGATACCACCAACGATACAGTAATACATCTAGTGCAGCAATTAATAGATATTTATCTTGATTTGTATTTATAGCCCCTATTATCGACCATAACAAAAACATTGGAAAGACAATGTTTAACATATCAGTATCATAATATCCAACCATTGTACGGTTATAATAACTCCAAGTTATAGATGCTAAAAGAGCAGCAATAAAACCCATCTCTAAGTTTTTTAGATTTTTTGATATTAAGATAATTGGTATTACAACTAGTGAACTTAAAAATACACTCATATATAAAATAATTGATTCAAAAGAAAACGGTAGTAAATAGGTAAAAAATGCCGTTAATTGAGAAGGAGCAAGGGTAATGGGAGATAAATCATTTTCCTGTGAAATTCCACTAAGTATATCCCTAGCTCCCTCTGCCCAAAAATATCCATCATTTGTATTTATCATAAACTGTCCGTTAAACATAAACGGCTCATATCCATTAAATTGATAAATCCATATCATTCGCATAGCTACTGAAAAAGTAAAAGCAACAAAAATGTATAGTATTGTTAATTTTGTTTCTTGTGATAAGTTATTCATTTAATTCTCTTAGTTTTTTTTCATAAAATTTTATTTCTTGTATTTTATCATGTTTTATAGCACCTTTTAGGAGTAAGTCGTATTTTTTAATTAAAGTTTTGATTATTAGATTCCGTGTCGTGGCACGGAATGACGAAAAAATATCATTCTCAGCTTGATTCACATTGTCATTCTCAGCTTGACTTACATTGTCATTCTCAGCTTGACTCACATTGTCATTCTCAGCTTGACTCACATTGTCATTCTCAGCTTGACTCACATTGTCATTCTCAGCTTGACTCACATTGTCATTCTCAGCTTGACTGGGAATCTTATTTACTATCTTTTCTAATGATCTAACTCTAAACCTATCCATCCCCCAATATTTAAAACTAAGTTGATCTTCATGCCCAGCATATTTTGTAATAAGCTTTTCATCCACCAATCCAATTTCATTTTCATAAGCAATGCGTAGCCAAAGATCATAATCTTCACAAACTTCTAGACTCTCATCAAACACTTTAGCGTCATTCTGAACTTGATTCAGAATCTCTTTATGAATCATAACAGATGATGGTGCGATAATACAATGACTCAAACATCTCTCAAAAATATCACCACCATACTTTTTAAATTTCTTAGGTATTTTTATCTCTTTATCATCTCTTATCCATCTCTCATCTGTGTAACTTATCAATATAGTTGGATTATTTTTATGAAATTCAACCTGCTTTTGAAGTTTTTGTTCATCCCAAATATCATCAGAATCTAAGAATGCTATCCAGTCACTTGAAGCATTTTTTATCCCTAAATTTCTAGCACTAGAAACTCCACCGTTTTTTTGAAAAATATATTTTGTTTTTATACCTAGATTCTGAATCGAGTTCAGAATGACGGAAGTTTGAATTTTTGGGGTTTCATCATTTGAGCCATCATCTATAATGATAACTTCACTTGGTTTATGAGTTTGAGAATAAACTGACTTTAAAGCACGCTGTAGAAATTTAAATCTATTATATGTTGGGATAATTACAGATATGTTCACTATATTTTTAGATCCTGAATCGAGTTCAGGATGACATATTCGTCATTCCAATTCAGGATGACATATTCGTCATTCCAATTCAGGATGACATATTCGTCATTCCAAACTTGATTTGGAATCTTTACCACTCTTTTATCTCATTATATAAACTATCACGCTCAACTGGTCTAAAGCCACTGTTTTTAATAAGTTTTGTAAAATCATGCACACTCACACCATTAGCACTTGCAGCTCCAGCGGCAGAATTTATAAGCTCTTTTTCTATAGTTCCATCTAAATCATTAGCTCCAAATTCTTGTGCTACTAAAGCTAAATTTACAGTTGAAGTAACCCAGTATGCTTTTAAATTTTCCACATTATCAAGCACTATTCGTGAGATTGCCATTGTTTTTAGTATCTCATTTGCGGTAATATCGTTCTTTATTTTTAAATAATTGTTTTGAGTTTGATAAACAAGAGGAATAAAAGAATTAAAACCATCTGTTTTATCTTGTAAATCACGAATTCTCATCATATGATCAACTCTATTTGCACGAGACTCAACATGTCCAAAAAGCATGGTTGCATTACTTTTTTTACCCCTAGAGTGCCATTTTTCGTGAATATCTAACCATTGCTCAGATGTAACTTTACCTTTACAGATATATTCACGAACTTTTTCATCAAATATTTCAGCACCACCACCAGGTAAACTATCAACTCCATTTTCAATCATTAAATCAATTATTTCATCATAAGTTTTATCATACTCACGAGCTAAAAAATCAATTTCAGCAGCAGTTAAAGCTTTTACATGGATATGTGGATATGCAGTTTTTATCTTTTTAAAAATATCTAAGTACCACTCTAGTCCAGCGTTTGGATTATGAGCAGATACAATATGTACCTCTTTAGCACCACGAGAATCCACCTCTTTTACAACTTCTAAAATTTCTTCATGAGTCATCGTATACTGATTTGGATTTTTGCGAGTTGCAGAGTATGCACAAAACTTACATACATCTGCACAAACATTTGTAGGATTTATATGACGATTTATATTGAAGTAAGTTTTTTTACCATGTTTATCTTGGCGAATTTTATCAGCTATCTCGCCAAGTTCAAACAAATCTAAATCATATAAAGCTAGTGCCTCATCATAAGAAACTCTATTCATCTAGTTTTTTAAAGCCTCAAACTCTTCAAGGTCGTCTAGTTTTTCCCACGGATAGTCACTTTGACCAACTTGACCACGAGCAGCTACATCTGCATAAAGGAAAGTATCTTTACTTGGTTTATCAAGATTAAATCTTGAAGTAATCCAATTTGGTGTTAAAGCAAATCTTTCATGTACAAATACAGATAATTTATCATCATCAATTGCCTCGATTGAAGTACCATAAGTATCTACTGTTACAGAAGTTGGTTTGGCAACACCTATCGCATATGAGAGTTGAACTACACATTTTTTTGCAAGTCCAGCGGCTACAATATGTTTTGCAATATATCTAGCTGCATATAATCCACTTCTATCAACTTTAGTATAATCTTTAGAACTTTGAGCTCCCCCACCAATAGGCGAGTATCCGCCAAAACTATCAACAATAAGTTTACGACCAGTTAAACCAGAATCATGTAAAGGTGAATGAGAAATATATTTTCCCGTTGGATTTATGTGAATAATACAATCATTTTTATCGTATAAATCTGTCGGAAGTCCAGCATCGTCTATTAGTTCTTGGATTAAAGCTCTAACAGTTGTAATATCCATACTTGCTACACATGGAGCCGATACAACAATAGTATGAATTTTTTGTGGTTTACAACTCTCAAAGTTGTCTTTAACACCATAATCCATAGTAACTTGAGTTTTAATATCAACTCCAAGTTTTGAAGGATTAGCTTTTGCATACTCATACACTTTTTGCATTAATACTCTTGCATAAGTGATAGCTGATGGCATATACTCTGATGTTTCAATATCTGCATAACCAAACATAATACCTTGATCACCAGCACCAGTTTCACCATCTTCTTGATCAACGCCTTGATTAATATCTGGGGATTGTTCATTTAAAAGAACTTGCACATCTACATTTTCAGGATGTAGACACTCTTGTGGTGTAAAATAGGGATTTCCATCATAACCTATATTTACAAGTGTATCGTGGACAATTTTTTCATATCCCTCTGTTGTTATTTTTGTGTTTGATGTAACTTCACCACCAATAACTACATGACGACCAGCTACAAAAACTTCAGATGCTACACGAGATCTAGCATCCCCTATAATCAACTTATCAACTATACTATCTGCTATTATATCTGCAACTTTGTCAGGATGACCTGGACTAACTACTTCACTTGTAAATAAATACATAAAATTCCTTGAATTATTATCAGTTAATCTAGATGTCTCCAGAAAAACTAGTTTGAAAAATAACTTTTAATTTTGACTATAAGTCAGTTATTTT
Source organism: Sulfurimonas sp. (assembly GCA_015487435.1). Classification (GTDB taxonomy): domain Bacteria; phylum Campylobacterota; class Campylobacteria; order Campylobacterales; family Sulfurimonadaceae; genus Sulfurimonas. The sequence goes on along the minus strand of WFPU01000104.1, from coordinate 9,799 downwards.
TCACATTAAAGACGAGATACTACTTTATTTGTTCTTTATAAAAGCTTTATAAAGAACTATAGTTTAAATTATTCTATCACTACCACCATCAATTGCAACTTGAGAGCCTGTTGTTTTTGCAAATACACTACCAGCCATGGCACATACTAGCTCTGCCACATCTGTAGATTTTATCTCAGTACCGAGTACATTATTTGTTTTATATTCCTCAACACTCATATTATAAGCTTTAGCTCTATTTGCTAATACTTCATCAGTCCAAATTGCTGTATCAAACACAGCGTGAGGGTGAAGTGTGTTTACCCTTACACCAAATTCGCCAAGCTCCAATGCGGCAATTCTAGCTAATTGTGTCTGACCAGCTTTTGCAACTGAATAAGCCGCCGCCCCTTTTCCTGGTGCAGGAAAATTTTTAGATGCTACCATTACTATAGCTGGATCTATTCCTAATTTTAAAAATGGAGCTGTATATTTTATAAGTTTTTGATGAGCGGTAAGATTTATGTTAATACTTTTTTCCCAATTTTCATCACTTAATATATCAAGATTTTCACTTGGCGTAAATATCCCTGCATTACTCACAACTATATCAATTCCGCCAAAATTTTTAACTGTAAGCTCTATCGCTTTTTTAATATCTTCACTTGAAGTCAAATCGCATCTAATTCCAAGCAAATCTGCTTTGTCAAAAATGTTCTCAACTTTAGGATTAACATCTAAAACAACAACTGCACAACCACGAGAATTTAACATTTTAGCAATTTCAAGACCTATTCCACTTGCTCCACCAGTAACTAATGCAACTTTTCCATTAAATTCAGGAGCAGAGCCACCTTTTTTTAGTTTTGCTTGCTCTAAAGACCAGTACTCAACTTCAAAAATATTTGCCGCACTTAAAGCTTTATATCCACCTAGTTTTTCAGCCTTTAAAATCGCTTCAAAAGTGTGCTCATTAATATCTTTGATAATATTTGCCTCTTTTGCATTTTTACCAAAAGATAGAGTTCCATTATTTTTTAATATTGCAAAATTAGGGGTTGGATTTAAAAGCGTTTCATCTGTTTTATTATCTTGAAAATATTTTTCATAATCTTTAATATAAGAGTCCAAATCGCTCTTAAAGTCATCTGTTAAAATAGCAGGTATTCTTTTTGTTCTGATTACATGGTCTGGAGTCAATGGTCCTTGTGTTGCAATTTGTTCTATATTTTGTTTTGAGAAATATAATGCTAAGTTTGATTCATTTAAAATAGAGATGGTTGCGTGACCTTTAAGGGTGGATACTTCTTTTCTGATTTTTGCTAGTGTTAGTAAGTTTATACTAGATTCTGAATCAAGTTCAGAATGACGGTGCTTGTCATTAGAGTGACTAATAATGTTGTCAAAATGACGGAGCTTGTCGTCAAAATGACGGAGCTTGTCGTCAGAATGACGGAGATTGTTTTCTACGTCATCCCATGGCTTGACCATGGGATCTAACACCGCACCATTATTCACTAAATATTTCTCAGCCTTATCAACTAACTCAATAGTTTTTTCATAAGACCTCTTTGCGTCATCATTAAAAGTAAAAAGCCCATGGTTCATTAAAACCATGCCTTCTAGTTTTGACCAATCTACATCCCTAGTCATATCATATATAAGTTTTGCAAGTACAAATCCTGGCATGATATAAGGGATGATAAGCACTTTATCACCATAAAGCTCTTTTATTTTATCTTCTCCACCCTCTGTATTTGTAATAGTCACAACCGCATCAGTATGAGTATGATCTACAAATTTAAAAGGGATAATAGCGTGAAGTATTGCTTCTACTGATGGATTTGGAGCGGATGGATTTGTCATGGCAACTCTTTGATACTTAACCATATCAGTATCATTTAACTCTTTTAACTCTGCCATTTTTAAAAGCATATCCATCTTTACGGGAGCAAATCCCTCAGCTTCTATGGTCGTTAAATCCCAACCACTTCCTTTTACATAAAGGATATCCTCTGTCTCTCCAAAAAGATTTGTTTCCGTTGATTTTACGGATGTATTCCCACCACCGTGTAAAACTAAAGAGCTATCTTGCCCTAATAATCTCGATGTATAAACTCTTAAATCTAAATCTGTTTTGCAACTTGCTGCTTCTTTATCATTGTATAAACTTGTCATTTTTCTCTCTTTTAATTAAATAGGTTTTATCTTTAGATAATTGAGCTCTCTGATTAATTATCTATTAGATTCTGAATCAAGTCCAGAATGACGGAACCAGCGTCACCCTAAACTTGATTTAGGGTCTAGTTTCTAATTAATCAAAGAGCTTAATTATATATCATCTTTGTACTTATCTCTTATCTCTAAGAACTTATCAATATTTTTAAGAAACAAATCAACTAGTTCTGGATCAAAATGTCTAGCTCTTTCTTCTTTGATTAATTCCAAAATTTTATCCAATTCCCACGCTGCTTTATAACATCTATCACTCCCTAGTGCATCAAATACATCTGCAAGCGCTGTCACTCTACCAACTATAGGTATCTCATTTGCGATTAAACCTCTTGGATATCCACTGCCATCATATTTTTCATGATGCGTTAAGGCAACAGTAGATGCAAGTTTTAAAATCTCTCTATCTGAGTTTTTAAGCATCTCATAACCCATCTCCGAGTGAGTTTGCATTATAGCCCACTCCCCTGGTGTTAATTTTCCTGGTTTATGCAGTATATTATCAGGAATTCCAACTTTTCCGATATCATGCATAGGGCTTGCCATCCTTAATAATTCAGCTTTCTCTTCATTTGCACCACTTAAAACATATAAAAGTTTTGAATATTCAGCAACCCTTTTTACATGCTGACCAGTCTCTTTACTTCTAGTTTCACCAATGGCACCCATAGTAAAGATAACATCTTTTTGCGTATCAACAATCTCTTGTTTAAGTTTTTTTGACTCTGAAATATCCGTAATAGTCCCCACCATAATTAAGGGTTCACTTTTTTTATTGTACTTTATAACCTCAGCACTTGATCTAACATACTTTATACTGTGGTCATGGAGTATAATGCGATAATCAAAATAAGATATACCTTTTGATTTCATTGCTTTTTGCATACCTTGAGATACTATATCCTTATCTTCAGGATGGATAAAAGCCGCAAAAACTTCAAAAGATGGCTTAATACTATTCTTCTCTACCCCTAAGAGTTTGTAATGTTCATCTGACCATATTATAAAATCCTCTTTTACATGGTATTCATAACTACCAGATTTAGTATTGGCTTGTGCCCTTTTTAACCTTTTTTCAGATTCCATAAGTTCACGAAACATCTCAACTAATATAAACATAATGATTAAAATTACAAGCATAATAACAGCTTCAACTGCTATTTTAATAGAAAGTTCCCTACCGCGATTATCTATTAAAACATGTAAATCAGATGCTATTTTATCTTCAATGTTTTTTAGAGCATTTATTCTATATGTTGCATGCTTAAACCAATCTACCTGAGAACCATATATGTGAGTTGTTAAATCACGAAGTGCCTCTATAGCAGGAGCGTCATTTACTTTAACAATTTTATCAAGGTCGCTGATTGTTCCACCATCTTCATATGATTTAGTAATCTTTGGTAGACCCTGCATATATTCTGAGAAAACACCTTTAATTATATTTAATTTATCCCTCTCCTCTTTAGTTACACCTTTAATGCTTTTATATTTTTCAATGGCTTCTAGTAGTTGATTGTATTGCTCTTTAACGGCTGTAACATATTTTTTTTTGCCTCTAATTACATAGTTTTTGAAATTGTGAATAAATCCACCATATCCTACATACTCTTTAATAGAAGATAAAATTTCATTTTTTTGATTTTTTGCATATACTAAATTTCTATCTTTTTCAATTTCTTTAAAAGAATCCGTATCTATTCGATTTACAAATATATCAATATGTTTTTGTAGTGCTATATTTTTAAAATTTTTTATATACACTTCTTGGGCAGAAACCAATTCTCCAAACTCATAAAATTCATTATTAGATAATTTTCCTTGACTGAATACTCTATTTATAATAGCTCTTTCTATTCCAGCTTTTTCTTTTATTTTCATAAGTATGATATATGATTGTGTAAAGTCTATAAGTTCTGAGTCATTACTAATTGTAACAAGATGTTCAATCAGTTTTAATAATATATTTATATTATCTGTATAATAACCCATAGTTTCAGAGCTAAGTAATTTATTATCAATCTTTACTCTATGTTCATCAATTTTACTTAAAGACTTTAAAAGCTTTTTAATTGATTTTTCAATAGGAAACTCATATACACTTAAGTCAAAATCATTTAGAAAAATTTTTAAAAGCTCTATTTTTTTATCACTTTTTTCTCTTTGGTGTTTTAGCTCTGCTAAGAACGATCTATCATCAGAAGCTGTAAAACCGCTACTATAGCCCCTCTCTTTTTGTAATTCATGTATTAAGTCACTTGATATTGTACTAAAATGAACATATTCATGAGTAATATCATAAGTTGCTTTTTCTTTAAGCTTATTTAATCCAGAATATGTAGAAAAAGAAAATAAGATTATTAATGGTATTATTAAAAACTTTGGTATTTTCTTTTTTATCTCTATTATTTTCACTTAATTGTTCTCTTCAAACTTTTCCTTAATTTTATCAAAGCTTACTTCACAAATCCCTTTATCTGTTATGAGCCCAGTTATAAGCCTTGCAGGAGTTACATCAAAACCATAATTTACAGCAGGTGAATTTTTTGGTGTTATTAAAATTTCTCTAACCTTTCCATCATCGTCTATACCACGCATATATTTAACTTCATCTTCACTTCTAAGTTCAATTGGAATATCTTTCATCCCATCGATTATATCAAAATCAAATGTAGAAGCAGGTATAGCTACATAAAAAGGAACATCATTATCTTTTGCCGCTAATGCTTTTAAATAAGTCCCTATTTTATTTGCTACATCTCCATTAGCACTTACTCTATCAGCTCCAGTTATTACCATATCAACCATATCATTTTGCATCAGATGACCACCAGTATTATCTGCAATAATTGTATGATTTACTCCACTTTGCGTTAGTTCCCAAGCCGTTAATGATGCACCTTGATTTCTAGGTCTTGTCTCATCAACCCAAACATGAACATCTATACCTCGCCTTTGTGCTTCATAGATTGGTGCTAATGCAGTCCCCCCATCTATAACAGCTAGCCACCCAGCATTACAATGAGTTAAAATATTTATAGTTTTTTTACCCTTTTGTTTTAATAAATCTTCAATTATATCAGCACCGTATTTGGCTATTTTTTGACTCTCTTTTGCTTCATCATCATTTAATTCTATCGCGTATTTTTTTGCATCTTCTATTAAGTTATTTGAATCTTTTAAAAGCTCCATCATCCGATCCACTGCCCACATAAGATTAACAGCAGTTGGGCGAGATTTTCGTATGAGTTTTGCCTTTTCTTTTAGTTTATCGTAATTATTAACTTCCATACATGCCGTATATATTCCAAACGCCGCTACACTACCTATAACTCCAGCACCACGAACAGTCATATCTTTTATAGCAAGAACAACTTCATCTGTTGTTCTTAAAATTTTTGTTTCGTACTCAAACGGAAGTTTTGTCTGGTCTATCACTTCTAAAAAATCATTTTCATTTAACCATAAAGCTTTATATTTACCCTGCATTTTTAATCATCTCCAAAACTTCCTCTGTATTTTTTAAATTTTCATACTTCATAACAAATTCTCTTGATATTCTAAGAGCCAATACCTCTGCCTTTTGTTTTAAGACCTTATCTTTTATGCCACGAATCTCTTCAACTCCAGCTACACCAAAAACACGCCTAGCTATTTTTGCACCAGCAAAACCGATAGAATCTCTTAAAATATTTTTCATAAATTCTGATTTGAAACTAATTAGTGAATCTTCATCTAAAAAGTCATCTACTAAAAGTGCTGATTCTTTTTGCTTATCCCATAACTCTAAAAATTTTACCTCAAAAAGTTCTAATACTTCTTTTATAGTCTCTAGCAGATAATTTTTAAACTCTTCATCCTTAGTTACAACACTATGATGAATATAACTGTTAACAAGATTTGCAACTAATGCCCCAATATCAAATCCAAAAGGACCAATAAATGCAAATTCTGGGTCTATTACAAAGGTCTCATCTTGATTGAGCATGATTGAGCCAGTATGCAGGTCTCCATGAACTAAACAATCTGTTTGTGTCATAAACTTATATTTCAAATTTAATATTTTACTTTTAAACTCCATATCTTCAAACAATTTTTTAGCATCTGGATTTGACTCTACATTTTCATTATCGTTAGTATCATGCTCCATATATGCAGTTGTAAATACAAAATCTTCTGTTAGTTTACACAACTGTGTATTTTTATTAAACTCATCTATAAGTTCTCTTTTTTTATCACTTTGAAGATACAACGATGAAGTGTAAAAAAGTGTAAAAGCTAAGTAAGTTGAGATATGCTCACTAAAATTTGGATAGATTGTTTTTTCTATCAACCCTTTTCTCATAATTTCATGATCACCAAGATATTGCATAATAACCAAACTCATATCTTCACTCTCAAAGTATATTTTTGGCACAAATGATGGTAAATAATGATAAAACTTCTTTAAAGCTCTTATCTCAAAATTCATTCTCTCACGACTTAATGCATACTCTTCTCCTACGCATCTAAGATACTCAACTGCTTGTTTTACTATGAGTGCTTTTTTAGGATCTTGTTTTGATTTTACAATATATACATAGTTTAGATTTCCATCACCAATCTCAGCGACACTAAGTTCATCTGAGCCAAAATACTCTTGAATTACTTCTAAATCTTGTATAAATTCTAACATGCTATCTACATCTAATTCTTTGTACTGCAATGTTTAAACTCCTATATTCATTTGAATTTTTCTTCGCCTTCAGCTAGACTGGAGGTCTACTGCCATTAAGTTGAAAATGACAATTTATTGAACTCCCTGAAAATTAGTTATTAGATTCTGGATCAAGTCCAGAATGACGGAACTATCGTCATTTAGTGCTTGACACGGAATCTAGTTAATCCTTAACTTAATGGCAGTGGATCTATAGATTCCCAATGACTAAAATAATGCCTTTGTGGTACAAGTTGAGAATGACAATTTATTACAATCCTGGTGCTTTCCACATAGATTCTGTTAAACCCATATCTACCAATTTTAACTGACTTTCGTAAACTTTTTGCCATTTTTGTTTTATTTGCTTATATTTTTCAAAATTATCCATATTTGGCTCATAAGTTTTATCCCACACTACTAACTCTTTTGCAGCACTAACTAAATCTTCATAAACTCCAGCACCTACACCAGCAGCCATTGCAGCACCGAGAGCTGTAGCTTCTTTTACTTTAGGAATTTTAACTCTAACACCCAAAACATCAGCTAATATTTGAGACCATAAAGCACCTTTAGATGCCCCACCTGCAAACACTACCTCATCAAACTCTACACCTGAAAACTTTTTTATTTTTTGTAAGTTTATAGCACTCACGATACAAGCGTTTTCTTCTAAACTTCTAAACATTGAAGCTCGATTACAAACTTCACTGTCGATGCTTAGATTTAAAAAACTAGGAGCTGCGTGATACCATTTTCCATATTTCATAGAGTCAGAAAATATTGGGATAATTCCATTTGAACCAAGAGGTACATCTTTAGCTTTAGATTCCAAAACTTCATAAACATCTATACCTAATCTTTTTGCTTCAAGTTTCTCCATGTCACAAAAAGCGTCACGAAACCATCTCATAATCAAACCACTAAAAAAAGTAATACCCTCAGCCTGAGACAATCCAGTTACAACATGTGGATTTACTCTAATTTCCATATTTTTAGGTGGTCTAACATCACTTTTGATGTTTACAACTTGTTGCCAAAATGAGCCACCAAGAATTGCAACTTGATTTTCTTCTACAACACCAAGTCCAGCAGAACCTAGTTGGACATCGCCACCACCAGTTACTACTTTTGTGTTTGTTGAAAGCCGAGTAAGTTGTGAAGCATTTGAAGTAATATTTCCAAGAACTTTTCCAACCTCTTGGCAGGGAGGAAAAATGTTATCTTTTATTCCAACTTTTGTAGCCATAGTAGCATCCCAATCACGCTTCTTTAATGAAAACACTCCAGTAGTCCCACCATTACTAGGGTCAGTCCCAATAACTCCACTAAGTTTTGCTAATACCCAATCCCCAATCATAGAGATATTTGCAACTCTCTCATAAATTTCAGGTCTATTATTTTTAAGCCACATAATGCGAGGAAGTGCACCTAAAGCAAATGTTTGACCACTTAAAGCATAAAACTCTTCCTCAATACCTGCAAAATTTTCTTTTAGATATCTAACCTCTTTATCAGCACGAGAATCAACATTTGCAACACCCCAAAGCTCATTATCCTCTTTGTCATAAAGCACAATACCCTCACGCATACTTGTAGCACTCAAAGCCAAAATATCATCAGAGCTAATCTTTGCTAACGCTAAAGACTCCTTAATACACCAAATAACCTCATCCCAATTTTTAACAAAATCAAAACTCATAGAGTTAGGCACACCATCCTCCTCTAAATGTGTCCACTCTCTCTGAGCTACACTTATCTGATTACCTTTTGTATCAAAAATCACTGCACGGATACTACCAGTCCCTGCGTCTATTGCCATTAAGTATTGCATGTGGATTTAACCTAAAACTTCCAACTCATCACTATATTTTTTCTCACAATAAGGCTCAAAAGATGATTTATAAATTGCATAATGTTCAGTACTTTTATGACCATCAAGTGCATCGTTATCACGCCAACTTTCAACTGCCATAAATTTTCTTGGGTTATTTTCATATACGAAAATATCATAAAATATACAGCCATCCTCTTTTTTACTTGGTTCTACCATAGCAGTTAAAAGCTCTTTCATTTTTGCTTCACTACCCTCTTTTGCTATAAATGTTACTCTTTTTGTAATAGTTGACATATTTAATCCTAATAATATTAATTTGAGTTATTATAGCCTATAATGATAAAAACATTTATAATCTAGATCCCCAGTCAAGCTGAGGATGACATATATTGGAAATTCTTGGATATAAAATTACAAATAGAAGATATTATTGAAAATAATGGTTCAGATTTTGAGCTTAGTAAACTTTTTAAAGCCTACATCAACGAGTACAAAATTTCACTGCCAAAACTTTTTGAACTAAACCAAGGTAAGGATTTTTTAGTCCGCCATACTAAAAAACTAGACTCCATCATCTCTTTAATGTATAACACCATCTTAAGAAGGGTGTTTGGAAACTACCTTCCTATGAAAAACTCTATCCCCATAACTATTGTCGCACTTGGTAGTTATGGAAGGGAGCAACTTTGTCTTCATAGCGATATAGATTTGCTTATAGTTTATGAAAAAAATGATGGTTACAACTCTAAAATGATAATAGAAAAACTTTTTTATCTAGCACTAGATTCTGGACTAAAACTTGGTCATAGAGTCCATGAAGTGGGTGATCTATTTAAAGCTAGTAATGAAGATATTACCATACGAACATCTTTAATGGAATCTCGCTTTATTATTGGTTCAAACTTCACTTGGCACGCAACACAGAGACAATTAAACAAAATTAGACTTCATGAACAAAAAGAATATATTTTAGCAAAGATTGAAGAAGCACAAATTAGACGCAAAAAATATCCAACTTCTATGCAACCAAATATCAAAGAGAGTGTTGGTGGTCT
>WFPU01000103.1 GCA_015487435.1 Sulfurimonas sp. | reverse complement strand
TTTTATAGGAACTATGGTTGAACGAAAAAGACAATTTAGTCAAAGAAAAATTGAATTAGAAAACCCAAATATTTATAAATATTATAATGTCCCTCAAAAAAGATACCAATTTTGATAATATATTTATTCCTAAATAGTTGAAAGATAAAAGAAAAATTAGGAGATAAAAATGAGCAGAAAAAGGAGAAATTTCACAGCAGAGTTTAAAGCTAAAGTAGTACTTGAATTGTTAGAGGGGGATAAAACAATAAATGAGATAGCAAGTAAATATGATTTGCTTCCAAAGAGTTTGCAGCAGTGGAAAAAACAGTTCTTAGAAAATGCAGTATTGGCATTCGATAAGAGTGCAGTAGTACAAGAGTACAAAGAGGAGATAAAGACTCTTAAAAAAGCCAAAGACGCAATAGAAAAGAAATTAGGAGAAGTTATAGTAGAGAGGGATTGGGCAGTGGGAAAGCTACAGAGCTTGGACTTATCAATAAAAAGAGAAATAGTTGATAGTGAAGGCGGCGTCCAAGCTCAAATAAAAGTGCCTTCACTAAATAAGAGATTAGAGTTACTTGGTATGTCAAAGACAGCATACTATTATAAACCTGTAATACCGTTTAATTCACAAATGCATAAAAAGCTTTTAGATGCTATTGATGAGATTCATACAGAATATCCATACTATGGTACAAGACGAATGGTTGTGGAATTAAAGAAAAGAGGCTTTAACGTTGGTAGAAAGCTTGTTAAAAAAGCTTACGAGTATCTTGGCATTCAAGCACTCTATCCTAAGCCTAAAACAACTATAGCTAATCGATTAGATTACAAATATCCGTACCTTTTAGATAAGTTTAAAGACGATGAAGGTTTAGTGCAAATTGATAAACCTAATGTTGTATGGAGTGGTGATATAACTTATATCAAACTAGAAATTGGGTTCGCATATCTATGTGCCATTATTGATTGGCATACCAAGAAAATCATTAGTTGGAAGATCTCTAACACAATTGATGTGAATCTTACAACAAGTGTGCTAAAAGATGCTTTATCTAAGTATCCAAAGCCTAAGATTTTTAACTCTGATCAAGGAAGCCAGTATACAGCAAAAGAACATATTCAGATACTAAAAGATAATGGTATATCCATTTCTATGGATGCTAAAGGTAGATCAATCGATAATATTGCTATTGAGAGATTCTTTAGAACTCTAAAGTATGAAGATATCTATCCTAAAAGCTACAATACAATCAAGGAGGCAAGAGATGGTATAGCTGAATATATCAATATCTATAATTCAAAAAGAATTCATTCGTCTATAGGATACAAAACACCTGATGAAGTTTATAATGATTGGATAGAAAGTTGCAATATTGCAAAAGTGCAGTTATTACAAAATGTAGCATAATGAAAGGAATAAGAGATATTTCTAAATTGGTCTTGACAAAGGGGGACATTTTAGTCCAAGTGGTGTGGGAAAGACACATTTAGCCATTGCTTTAGGATATTTAGCTACTCAAGCAAGAATAAAGACCAAATTTATCACTGCACAAGATTTGCTTTTACAGCTTGAAATAGCGCAACAAACCAATAGACTGCAGCACTATTTCAAAAAGGTTATAAATACAACAAAGCTTTTAATTATTGATGAATTTGGATATATAAAATTAAATGCTAATCAGGCTAATCTATTTTTCCAAGTTATCAATAAAAGGTATGAAACAGGCTCAATTATTATAACCAGTAATCTATCTTTTACCAAGTTCAAGGAGGTGTTAAACAATGATGAAGCTTTAACTACAGCAATACTTGATAGGCTTATTCACCATAGTCATATACTCAATATTCAAGGTGAAAGTTACAGGCTTAAGCAGAAAAGAGAAGCTGGTGTTCTTTTAGAACTGGAAAAATCTTTGTAAAAAAGTGGTGCATTTTCACTTTGCGGGGGTGGTACATTTTTGGGTTGCACTTGACATCTATTATCCCATAAACCTATAGTTGTTGCTGATAGAGGGATGTTGAGTAATTGCAATCTTATAGAACTCTCCAAAGCTGGATACAAATATATTATTGCTGCACGAATAAAGAGTTTAAAAGATTCACTC
>WFPU01000102.1 GCA_015487435.1 Sulfurimonas sp. | reverse complement strand
CTCAAAAACTCTCACTAACTTTTCATTTGTTTTAAACAATAAACTTCTTGTATTACCTAGATTCTTAATCAAGTTCAAAATTAGAAAAAGTTTGAGTATATAGTCATTTCGTGCTTGACACGGAATTTAGTTTTTTTGGTTATGCAAGAAGTCTAATAAATCTAATAGTTAAAAAATTTATAATAAAATTAAAATTCCTTGCCAAATAACGGCACTTAAAATTCCAGCAGCAAATCCTGCAACGATATCATCACCCATTACACCAATTCCACCTTTAGCTTCACGATCTATTCTACCAATTATTGATGGTTTTACAATATCAAAATAACGAAATAATATAAAGGATAAAATAGATTGTATTAAAAATCCATTTTCAAAATTTGAGATTTCATTCATGTTAATACTAATTGCAGGAGCTACACTAAGGGCGAACCACATCCCTGCCAATTCATCTATAACTATTCGTTTATCATCATGAATATTAGATTTTTTCTCATATCTATTTATCTCTTTAATTGCTATGGCAGTAATTAAAAGTGTCGCTAAAAAAAGTGTCTCTGCTCCAAAATAGATGAGTATAAGCATACCAAGCGGTAGGGATACTAATGTTCCAAAAGTTCCAGGTGCTTTAGGAAAGAGACCACTATATCCAAGGGTTATAAAAAACCAGTTCATTTTTTGCCTTTATGTAAGTGAAGTAGTTTGGTATAATTTCATTAATTCTAAGTAAAAATCTTTTTCAGTATGCTCTTCTAAAAGACCCTCTACTGGTAATAAATCATAATATAGTTTTTCTAAATTTTTAAAACGATTTGGAAAAAGTTTAGAAAGAATATGAGCAGAGATCTCTTTTCTTATTAGTAATGTAGGGGGTAATACACCTAGTTCTAATAGTTCTAATATAGAGTCTGAATGGTAAGAAATCTGATGATGTTGTCCATGTGGACATGTGTTTTTACTAACTAATGTTGTACATTTATCACAATAAACATATTCACTAGCTACTGTTATTTCTATATCAATACCTACCATTTTATCAATTATAGATTTATCTGAATTTGAATCATAAAACATACCAAGACCAGCATGATTTCTACCAATAGTAAGTCTATTACAACCATAATTTTTTGCAACTATTGCATCAAGGATAATTTCATTATAGCCAGCAAAAATATAGCTATTTTCTAAGTGCACAATTACAACATTATTCTTAGTTAAAAAATTATTTATAAAAAACTCTAGTGAATCTTTTCTGATTTGAAAATCTAAACCAGTTTCAGAATAAGGTTTTAGTAAAAATATTACAAGCAGATCTGTACTATCAAGAGTTTGTCGAATAAAGCGTTCATGCGCACGATGTAGAGGATTTGCAGCCATCATTAGTGCTGTAATATGTTTTGCATTTATTTTGCTTTTAGCTTCATCTATAAGTCGTTTAGATTCTGAAATTTTGTTGTTGATTATTTTAAAGTTACCACTAATAGCAAGTGTGCCAATTCTACTTATAGTAGCATCTACTCCTGGATGTGATAAATCGGATGTACCATAGATTTGTATTATACGCTCTTTTGGGTCAATTTCAAATACTTCTTCAACTGTTAGATAGGCAAACTCTTCATCGTTAGACAAAAGTGTAACCTCTTCACCAGGTTTTAGTGATTTTAAAATTTCATGATTCATATTTCCAGATGGAGCTAAAATAAATGGAAAAGGAAATGTTTGTCCGTTTATAAGTCCACTTTTTAGGACATCTTCACTCTCTTTTTTGTTCATTAGCTTAGTCGCGGGTGTTAGTAAACCATCTTTTAATAGTTCTAAGGCTGAAACTGCTTCAGTATCTATTAAAAGGGTTTTATTTTTTCTTGACGATATCATATTTTTTTCGTTTCTCCCACAAGCTTTTACGCGATATTCCAAGTTTTTTTGATAATTCAGTATCAGGAAATTTATCTTGATAATTTAAGACTATGAATTTTACATAATCTTCAATAGGCAAAATTTCACCTTGGTCAAAAATATTACTTTCGCTTTTAATCTCTAAAACTTCAAACTCAACATCTTCTATTTTATCAGTGCTCGCAATTATAGCTTGTTTATCAGATATAGCTTCACAAAAAGTTTTTTTCTCATTTTTTTTAAGTACTTGATAGTCTATAATATATATTATGCTGTTTTGACCAAGTGAATTAATTTCAGTAATTGCTTTTGGATCACTTAAGCTTATGAAATTTAATGGTTTGTTATGTACTTTAGCATATTCAAATGCAAAAGCATCTGCATTTTTAGAGAATCCTGAAGATATAAATAGAGGAAGTTTAATCTCATTATGATTAAAATCATTTGAGATATTAGTAAATGAGTGAGCTAAATATTTTTCATATGCTGCATTGCGTTTTTTAACTTTTTCATAGTCTTGATAATGATTTATTTTTCTAATTAACTCTTCAATCATAAATGGCTTTAATATATAGTCTTTCGCACCTGCTGCTAGTGGTTTTGAAACTGTATCATTTGATATATATGAAACCATTAAAATGATGATAGAATTTTTAAATGTATCTATTATCGGATTAAAGCCTTGCCCATTAATATTTGTAGATAATAAAACTACATCGTAATTATTACTTTTTATCGCATCTCTAGTTGAAGTACATAGCTCACACACATGACCTAAATCACCTAACTTTGTTGCTATACTTTGTGCTAAATATATCTCGTTTTCTATAATAAGTATTTTCAAGTTCTAGTTTCTCCAGTTAAAGTATTTTAAATTGGCATTTGCTATTACACCAACGCCTTCACCCCGACCAATAAAGCCAAGTTTTTCGGTTGTTGTAGCTTTGATGTTTACTCTAGCTCTTTCACATCCAAGTATTTTTGCTAAAGTTTTTCTCATCTGTAATTTATATTCGCCAATTCGAGGCTTTTGTGCAGCTATTGTTAGATCTACATTTACTATGACAAAACCAAAGGCATATATCTTTTTTACAACACTAGATAAAAGTTCTTTAGAATCAATACCTTTATAAGCATCATCATTATCAGGAAACATCATTCCAATATCACCCATCCCCGACGCTCCTAAAAGTGCATCTATAAGTGCATGTATGGCTACATCACCATCACTGTGAGCTTTAAAACCATAATCAGAGTTTATTTTAACTCCACCTAGGTACATTTGAGTGTTGTCCTCAAATGCGTGTACATCAAAGCCAGTACCACTTAATATATCAGTAGATGGTGGTTTTAAACAAGGTATTTTTACTAAATCATTAAGATGGGTTATTTTAATAGCATTTTTATCACCTTTTACAAATTTTCTAGTGCCACCATTCGCTACAATAGCACTGCTTTCATCAGTAAATATTTTATTCGTATCTAAAGAATCCCTTAGAACAGTTGTTCTTGAAAGTTGTGGAGTTTGTATTCGTTTTATTTTATCTCTATCTATTGTGTTACCATCGTACACTACAGTATCATTTACACCAAGATAAGGAACTATACAATCTGCAGATGATGATTCTTTTATTATGTTATTTAAGAAGTCATTACTTATACATGCTCTAGCGATATCACTAACTAAAACATACTCAGTATCTACCTGTTTTAAGGCATTTTTAAGAGATTGCTGTCGAGTGTCTCCCCCTTCAATAAATGAAAAGTCTGCATAAGTTTGCATATATTTAATATCATCACTAGAAGATGTGATGATTATTTTTTCGAATTTGTTTGTATTTTGTAGGGAATTTGCTACAAATTGCCACAATGGTTCGTTTTGAATACGAATCCATTGTTTTTTAACATTAAATTCAAAACGGCTAGAACTACCAGCTGCAAGTAAAATAAGTGTTAAATTTGTCAAATACAATCCTTTTATACAAAAGTGTTACGAAATAATACACTTAATAAACTTTGTGAATCTTAAATTTTTTTTTTAATATTAAAAAATTTTGTAAATACTAAAAGGATTATTTAACCGTTAGTAATACCAATCCCCATTAAAATATAAAAGCTTTAGCCTGTTCAATAATCCATTTATACCCACACAGTTTTTGAGTTTTTTCAGGATCAGCCATCCAAGTCACTACTTCATCTTCAATAATATTCTTTTGAATATCACTACCTTTAAAAAGTCTATTGGCTGTACTTTTTCGAACTTCCCCATAAAAACGTTCAACAGGATTTAATTCTGGTGAATAAGAAGGTAGATATATAAGGGTTAATCCATCAATTTCATGAAGTTCTTTTTTTCTATGAAATGGTGCATTGTCCCAAACC
>WFPU01000101.1 GCA_015487435.1 Sulfurimonas sp. | reverse complement strand
GTGTATGTGAAAAAAATTCTTATAATTAGTAGTGGTGATGCTGGAAAAAACTTTATAGATAGAGTTATCCAAGCATATACTTCTGAAAATATCTATTATGTTATTGAATCAAAAGCTAGAGATTATGCTGATTTTAATTCTGCTCGTTTTAAATTTTATGAATTTGATACTACTAGTTTTTATAAATTATCAAATATATTAAAAATGGATTTTCTTCAAGTCATTGTTATCATGGATGATGAATTAGATGCAAAATATACATTAAAAAATATTCGTTCTTTAAAACCACAAGTTAGAGTTGTATTTTTAGATAAATGGAACTCAATAAATGAAGACTCAAATACTGTACTGATTAATGCAAATGAGCTTGTAGCCTCGCGCCTTATTGATTATCTCCCTAATGTACCTGTAATAGCTCAAAATGTAGGGATAGGTGAGGGCGAGATAATGGAAGTGTTAGTTCCATTTGGAAGTTCTTTTGTGTATAGACATATTGGTGCAATAGAACAAAAAGATTGGCAAATAGTTGCAATATATAGAAATAGACAGCTTGTTATGCCATCAAGAAGGCGTATGATACAACCAAATGATCTACTTGTTTTAATTGGTCAGCCTATTGTTTTAAAATCTGTATACCGTGCAATTAAGCGTGAATTAGGACAATTTCCTGAACCATTTGGATCAAATCTATATCTTTATATTGATATGGACATAATAAACAAGAAAACTATAAATGAATTAGTTAGAAGAGCTGTATATGCACATAAAAAATTTAAACATGATCTTATTATTAGAGTTGTGAATCCTAGCGATATTGATATAGTTGAGTATATTAAAAATTTTAGAAATGATAATGTAATAATAGATATAAAATATGACGATCAAAATCAACAAGAGAGCTTTTTTAAAGATATGAAGTTATACAATGTAGGTTTATTAATAGTTTCAAAAGAGATGTTTAGTCATACTGCATCTAGAACAATGTTTTATGAATCTCATGTTCCAGTGTTGAAAATATCAGATAAATCATTCTCATCTGTAAAATCTGCGGCTCTCATTTTGAGTGACAATAAAGATTTAGAAAAAATTTCAACCACAATTTTTGATATTTCAGAACAGATGGGCTTTAATATAAATATGTATAACTATTTAAATGAACACCAAGCTGACAAAGAAGAGGTTATTGAGCATTACAATAATCTATCAACTATCTTTTCAAAAAACATAAAAATTATCAAAGAAGATGAAAATCCTATCAAAGTTTTACAAAAAAAAGATGATTTTATACATATCCTACCATTCACACAAAAGCTCACTAAAAAGCCTATATACTCTATGTTCTCTACAGATAGTGAAAGACTTTATTATAAACTAGATGATTATCATCAAATTTTTATACCTATTGAACTCTGATTTAGCCAAGTATTAGTTTTATTTAAGTATTATTTACTAGATAATAAATTTTATATTTGGAAAATTAATGCTAGTAAACATTCCCCTTAAAAAAACAATTGATAACTCTTATAACATAACAATAGACACACTCCCAAATCTTTATTTTGATAGAAAAGTAGCAATAGTTACAAATACAACAGTTTCAAAACTGCATCTAGATTATTTAAAAAAACATATTGATGCTAAAGAGCTACATGTTATAACACTTCAAGATGGCGAACAATATAAAAATCAACAAAGCATAGATAAAATTCTTAACTCTTTGTTTGAAAATCGTTTTAATCGCAAATCACTTCTTATAGCTTTTGGTGGTGGTGTAATTGGAGATATGACAGGTTTTAGTGCTAGTATCTATCAACGAGGTATCGATTTTATTCAAATTCCAACAACTCTTCTTTCTCAGGTTGATGCAAGTGTTGGTGGCAAAACAGGGATGAATAACTCATATGGAAAAAATTTAGTAGGAGCATTCCATCAGCCTAAAGCTGTCTATATTGATACATATTTTTTAACTACACTACCTTCAAGAGAGTTTAGTGCGGGTTTTGCAGAGA
Organism: Sulfurimonas sp.; assembly: GCA_015487435.1. GTDB lineage: Bacteria > Campylobacterota > Campylobacteria > Campylobacterales > Sulfurimonadaceae > Sulfurimonas. The sequence goes on along the minus strand of WFPU01000101.1, from coordinate 6,255 downwards.
TAGTAAAGATGGCTGTTACATTTAATAAAGATTTTTTTGAGTTTTTACAAAATGCAGATCTAACTGATGAAAAAACCCTTAAAAAGGTTATAAATAAAGCGGTCTCAACAAAAGCAAATGTTGTAGCACTAGATGAAAAAGAGCATGGGATAAGAGCTGCACTTAATTATGGACACACTTTTGGTCATGTTATAGAGAATGAAACAAAATACACAAAATACCTTCACGGAGAAGCTGTATCTATTGGTATGGTTATGGCTAACGAATTAGCAGTGCAAATGAACTTGATGAGTAGTGATGAAGCTAAGAGCATTAAAGAACTTCTATTAAAGTACGATTTACCAGTTAGCTATGAGATAAAGGATATTCAAAAATTTTATGAAGCTTTTTTTCTTGATAAAAAAAGTTCAGACACGAATATAACTTTTATTGTCCCTAATGGTATTGGTGATGTTAAGATTAGTGATGAGTGCTCAAAAGAATTGCTTATATCTGTTTTAGAAAAGTTTGGAGATTATGATGGGTAGATATTTTTATAAAATTGTTTTATTAATAACACTTGTAGCTTCAACTGTATTTGCACAAACAGAGATTAATGCGAGTATTCAAACAGATAAAGAAGCATTAACTCAAGAGCTTAATGATAAAAAAAATATAAAAATAGCTGAGTATTTAAAGTTACTAAATGAGATTGAAGATGAGATACTTGATGAAAGAGTATGGACAAAGAGTTACTCCACATATTTAACAGCATTAGATGTTAAACAAAACCTAATAGAATTAAAAAAAAGAATAAAATACCTTAAGAGATATCAAAAAAAAGCAGATTCAAAAGAGGAGCTAGACTCTTTATTAGCAAAAGAGGAGATATTAGAATCTCAATCGGCACAACTTAAAGATAACTATTCTGTACCTTTTTATGAGTTAATAACCCCACCAGCTATTGAAAAACAACCTGAAGTGACTAACCCATTTGATATTTTTAAAGGTATCTCATATATTAAAAAAATAAATGCTGATTTTGAAAGTTATATGAGGCATATAAAAGAGTTGAAAAATTTAATCTATCTCCTTAGAAAAGAAGCTGCTATATATGAAGAGATTGAAAAAATTGATGAAAACGCAGATAAGTTATTAAGAAAAGAGATAATTCAAAAGCTAGAAAGATTTGAAAACGCATTAGAAACTATGGTTGTAACTACTGATGTTTACAAAAAAAGAATTGAAGTAATTGAAGTAAATGTAAATAAAGATATGGAAGCTCAAATTTATAAACTTATGTTTATAGGTATTTTAATCTCTATTGTTTTTGTTTTATTCTTTTTACTAAAAATGGTTGTGAAGAAATATTTTACAGATAGTGAACGATACTATATGGCAAATAAAGCTATAAACTTTAGTAACTATTTTTTAATCATTGTGATTATATTTTTTAACTATATTGAAAATGTTAGTTATTTTGTAACCATCTTAGGTTTTGCATCTGCCGGTATCGCTATTGCCATGAAAGATTGGTTTATGAGTATACTTGGTTGGCTAGTAATCGTTTTTGGTGGAAGTATCCATGTTGGAGATAGAATTCGAGTAGATATGGATGGTAAGGAGTTTGTAGGTGATGTTATGGATATTTCATCACTCAGAATGACTATACTTGAAGATGTTACACTGACTTCGATAATGTATAATAGAAGAGCTGGAAGAATTATATTTATACCAAATAATTTTATATTTACAAAGATGATTGCAAACTATACACACTCATCTTTAAAAACTGTTTGGGATGGTATATATATTACCGTTACTTTTGATTCAAATCATAAAAAAGCGATGCATATAGCTAAAGAGATAACAAGAAAATATTCTAAAGGTTATACAGATATTACAAGGAAACAACTAAATAAGTTAAGAAGTGAATATAGTCTTAAAAATACAAATGTTGAACCAAGAATTTTTTCTTTTATAGAGCCAAATGGTATATCTATTGATGCTTGGTATCTTACAAATGCTTATGCTACCTTAACTCTAAGAAGTACAATCTCTATAGAGATAGTAAGTGCTTTTAATAAAGAAGATGATATTACTATCGCTTATCCAACTCAAAACTTACATATTCAAAGAGAGAAAAAAACGCCACCTTTTGATCCTACAGAGGTTGCTTAATGTGCAATGAAAAAAGTGCTTTTAAGATGAAATCAAAGGTGTATTTTAAAACTTTTGGTTGCAGGACTAACCTTTATGATTCACAAGCGATGATTGGTGCTCTTAAAGATTATGAAGTGACTTTAGATGAAACACAAGCAGATCTAATTGTTTTAAACTCATGTACAGTTACAAATGGTGCTGATACACATGTGCGTTCATATATCTCTCAGATAGAAAAAAAATCCAATGCAAAACTATTTTTAACTGGTTGTGGAGCACACACAAAAGGGGAATCTCTTTTAAAAGAGGGTAGGATACATGGTGTGTTTGGGCAAAGTGAAAAGCTAAAGATAGACACACTTCTCTCAAAAGAGAAACCATTTTATGACCCAGGTGATTTAAACTACATTGATGAAGCTATTGTTGATGATTTTATAGGAAAGAGTAGGGCATTCATAAAGATTCAAGAGGGTTGTGATTTTAGATGCTCTTATTGTATTATACCTTTTGTACGAGGAGATGCTAGAAGTATAAATGAAAATAAAATTTTAGAACAAATTACAAGACTTGCTCTAAATGGATTTGGAGAGTTTATTTTAAGTGGTACTAATGTTGGAAGTTATGGTAAAAATACCAACACATCAATTGCTAAACTGATGAAAAAAATATCTCAAATTAGAGGTGTTCGCAGGATTCGTCTTGGAAGTATAGAACCAATTCAGATAACAGATGAATTTAAAGAGGTTTTAGATGAGTCATGGCTTGAAAAACACTTACATATTGCACTTCAGCACACCTCACCAACAATGTTAAAGCTAATGAATAGACGAAATATATATAATCAAGATAGAGAGCTTTTTGAATTTTTATCAGATAAAGGTTTTGCGATCGGTACTGATTTTATAACTGGACATCCAGGAGAAAATGAAGTTATTTGGGATGAAGCTATTAAAAATATACAACAGCTCCCCCTAACCCACCTACATGCTTTTACCTACTCTAAAAGAGACAATACACCATCATCTATAATGAGACCAGAGATTAACGGTAAATTAGCTAAAACTAGACTTCACGAGATTCAAAATATTGTAGATGAAAAAAATTACAATTTTAGAAAAAATTTTAATTTACCTCTTGAAGTTTTGATAGAAAATAAAATTGATCAAAATCTTTACCAAGGTTTTGATCAGCATTTTAATAGAATAATTATACAATCAAATGAAGATTTAGTTGGAAATTGGGTTAATATATCAAACTATGAAATTCAAAAAGGAAATAACTATGCTCAACTTTAAAACAAATAGAATGGCTCTTTATATTTCAGCTTTTTTTGTAGTAGTACTTGTGTTGTTCGCAATTTTTCGTGATAACTCAGAAAATATAACACTAAATCAAGCAAAAGAGATTTTAAATGATAAGAGTGTAGAAAGTATTATTGCTACAAAAGAGTATGCTTATCTTAAAACGCAACATGAAGTTTTTAAATTACCTATGTCTCAGGTAAATCCAATGATGTTTAAAGATTATAAAGTTGAAGTTGGAAGTGAATCAAATATTATTTTTTATCTTTTTTTATTTGTGCTGATTGTTGGAATTGGTTCATTAGTTATAAGATTGCTTTTAAAAAATATGAATGAAAAAGTGATTGAGCAAAAAAGCTCATCATTACCAAGTAGTGCTTTGGCTATTGAATCTATTAAAAGTGATGTTAAATTTGATGATATTGGTGGAATTAGTGATGTTAAGGTTGAGCTTGAAGAGATAATTGACTTTATGAAAAATCCAAAAAAATATAAAAGCTTTGGTGCTCGTATGCCTCGTGGAGTACTTTTAATCGGACCACCAGGTGTTGGTAAGACTATGATAGCAAAAGCAGTTGCAAGTGAAGCTAATGTTCCATTTTTTTACCAAAGTGGGGCATCTTTTGTTCAGATTTATGTTGGAATGGGTGCAAAACGAGTGCATGAACTTTTTGTTGCGGCTAAAAAAAATGCCCCATCAATTATTTTTATTGATGAGATAGATGCAGTTGGAAAAAAGAGAGAAGGTCAAAAAAATGATGAAAGAGAAGCTACTCTTAATCAACTTCTTACAGAGATGGATGGATTTGAAGCTTCTAGTGGTGTAATTGTTATAGCAGCTACAAATAAGATAGATGTTCTAGATGAAGCTCTTTTGCGTTCAGGCAGATTTGATAGACGTGTATTTGTGGAGTTACCGACAAAATTAGAAAGAGTATCTATTCTTTCAAAATATTTAGAAAAAGTTCCACACAATTTAGATATATCTCAAGTTGCAAACATGACTGTTGGCTTTAATGGAGCCTCACTTGCTGCACTTGTAAATGAAGCAGCATTGCTATGTATTCGCCATCATGATATCCAAGTTACAATTGAACATATTCATCAAGTAAAAGAAAAAGTTATATTTGGTAAGAAAAAACTTCAAATTTTAAGTGAAAAACAAAAACAGTTTAGAGTTACTTATCAGGCAGCAAAAGCAATTACTGCAACATTTTACGATATTGCATTTGAAAAATTAATGTTAAGTAATGAAAAATTAACACCTCAAACAAATGAGCCATTTATAAAATATGAACTAGAAAATAGAGTAAAAATGCTTCTCTCAGGAATGGTAGCATGTGGCATAAAATATGGAGAACACTCTAGTGACGCAAAGTCAGATTTAGACGAAGCAAAAGAGCTTATTAAAAAAATGGTAAATGATTATGGAATGGCATCATACCTAATTAAAAATGACAATGAAGAAGAGCTTATGATAGGTAAGTTATATACTGAAACAGGGACATTTTTAGAGTCTGTTCAAACTGTTATGAATAGTGTAGAAAATATCTTATATGAAAATGAGAGTATTACTAAAAAAAGTGTTAAAGCATATTTAGATGAAATATTATAGTGGTTTTTCACTGACAAATGAATCTTATTTGTTTGCCAAATATATTAAAGATAATGCGTATACAGTTTGTGGATTTAGTTATGGGGCTATAAAAGCTTACAAGCATGCTAAAGAGCAATTAGCATCTGGGAATAGGGTAGATACTTTGCAACTATTTTCACCAGCATTTTTTCAAACTAAAGATACTAAGTTTAAAAGATTACAGATGATGTCTTATAAAAAAAATAAAATTTTATATCTACAAAATTTCATTAACTCTTGTTTTAATCCATATGAAAACAAAATATTAGAACATAAAAGCACTATTATTGAAGAGCTAGAGGAGTTGTTAAGTTATAGTTGGGATTTATCTGAATTAAAAGAGTTAGAAAATAAAGGTGTAAATATTGAAGTGTATTTAGGTCAAGATGATGCTATTATAGATGTGTACGGTGCTAAAGATTTTTTTTTAGAAGTTAGTACAGTTACATATATTAAAAATGCAAATCATTTTTTACAGATAGATTAAATAATGGAGACCTCTGAACAATTAGAAACTAGACCTTAAATCAAGTAGTTTAGGGTGACGTTGACTTTGTCATTCTGAACTTGATTTAGAATCTAATAGCTAATAAATCATAGAGTTTAATGATAATAAGGAAAAATATATAAATGAGTAAAATAAAAATAGGCGTAATAACAGCAAGTGATAGAGCAAGCAAAGGTATATATGAAGATATTAGTGGGGTAGCTATACAAGATACTATGAAAGAGTATTTAACTAGTGAGTTTGAAATAGTTTATAGATGTATACCAGATGAACAAGATGTTTTAGAATCTACTATGAAAGAGTTGTGTGATGAAGCTGGATGTTGTTTAGTTGTTACAACTGGAGGAACTGGTCCAGCCCTTCGTGATGTAACACCTGAAGCTACTGAAAACGTATGCCAAAAGATGATGCCAGGATTTGGTGAGCTTATGCGTCAAGTAAGTCTTCAGTATGTTGCAACAGCTATCCTTTCTCGTCAAACAGCTGGAATAAGAGGAAAATCTTTAATTATTAACCTTCCAGGAAAACCAAAATCAATTCGAGAGTGTTTAGATGCAGTTTTTCCAGCAGTCCCATACTGTGTAGATTTAATAGGTGGACCATATATACAAACAAATGAAGAGGTGATTAAAGCATTTAGACCAAAATCTAAATAAAAAAAATGATAG
>WFPU01000100.1 GCA_015487435.1 Sulfurimonas sp. | reverse complement strand
AGAGTATATAACCTAATCTTGATTCAATAATAAATATATTAACTGATGCTGATATAAAAAATAAAATGTATATTATTTTCATTATTTTTTTAGTTTGTTGTTTAAATGAGAGGTATAACATTAAACTAATAGATAAGCTTAAATATAACGCATAGGTTGTATGGGAAAGAACAAATGGTACAGGGTTTGAAGCTGTAGCGTTGTTAATGGGTGAAATTATTTCAAAAAAGATAAGATAAGCAGTTATTTCGCTAAACATCATAGCATATATAAAGCCACTTAATATTTTAAAAATAAATTCTTTTTTAATTGCTGAAATATATATAACTACATATAGTAAAAATCTTGTGTTTTTAATTGTTTCATTTGCAAAAGCAATATTATCACTACTCCAAAGCCATAGAAAATGGATAAAATAATATAGCAAAACTGCTTGGACAAATTTATTTTTAAAAGCAAATAAAAATTTCTTTTTTAGATTTCCATCTAATATCCAAAGCACCAATATAGTTGTGAAAACTGAATTCGTCAGTGATCCATTAATAGGAATAGAAAAAGCATAAATAATGAAAAGATAGTTTATTACTAATGGTAATTGTAGTTTTTCTTTTTTTATAATGTACTTTTGATAAAGAGATAATTCTTTATAAATTATGTTTTCCATACTTTCCTCTTAAAAAGTGTATTAATCCAAGTATCTTTGCATATAGTTTTTTAAATTTTTGGTCTTCATAGATTAATATTTTTGTAACATCATGTATAAATAAAATATTTAGAGTTTTTAATAAATTGAATTCTTTTGGAAATTGTTTGCTATATTTTTTCCATGTATAAAAATAATTTCTTGTAATATAATAAGCTCTTTGTGGCGAATGCTCAATTTTGTTTCTTATTTTTCCAGTAAATATGTTTTTTCTTTGAAATAATGATCCTAGACTATGTTCAACTAGTATATCTTTAAAATATAAAATTTTGTAACCTAATGAATTAGCCTTCATACAATAATCATGATCAACCATATCAATAAATAACTTATCTTCAAATCGGCCAATTTTATTAAATAATTTCAAATTTAATAAATTTGCAGATGTTATTACAAGAAATTTTTCTTCAGGTTCATACGATGGATTAGATGGCATATTGTCTTTAGCATGCCACATAGTATTTCCTGCTAATAGAGCAATTTTTTCATGATTATTTATTTTATTTAAACAGTTAATATAATCTTTAAAATTTATAAAACAACTATCTTGGTCCATAGTTAAAATCCAGTCATAACCAAGTTCTAAAGCTTTATCACAAGCAATATTAAGAGCAGTAGCAATGCCTAAGTTTTTACCGTTAAAGATATATTCAATATTGATATGTTTTTTAAGTAGTTTATCTCTTATTTCATTATTAAGTTTTTCTGAATTATCAACTATTATTAGGATGTCTACATCGTTGATATATGAGGCAATATTTAAAAATATACTTTCGTCTGGATTGTATAAAATAGTTGTAGCAGCAATTTTATAGGTAGTCCTCATTATTATAGTTTCCTAACTGTAATACCACATTGAAAAATACTTAATGTTTCAAGTTTATTAACCTCATCAATCATCAATGGGTTTTTTTCATACTTATTACTTTCAAAATATTTTGTTTTTATTAACATTTTTAAGCCTTATATTTATTCAAATACCATTCAACAGTCTTAAAAATTCCACTATCAAAATTTTCATCAGCCCTCCAGCCAAGTTTTTTCTCTATTTTAGTAGCATCAATAGCATATCGTCTATCATGTCCAGCTCTGTCTTCTACAAATGTTATAAGTTCTTTATAACTTTTTATATTTGATAATTTAGATTTTGAATCAAGTTCAAAATGACGATGAGGGGGGAATTTTTCATCAAGCATTGTACAAATTGTATCTACAATCTGAAGGTTTGTTCTTTCATTTTTTCCACCAATATTATAAACATTAGCAGCTTTTCCTGTATGATAAACTAAGTCTATCCCTTTACAGTGATCAAGAACATATAACCAATCTCTAATATTTTTACCATCACCATAGATGGGGATAGATTCACCGGCTAATGCTTTTCTGATTATTGTTGGAATGAGTTTCTCATCATGTTGTTTTGGACCATAGTTATTAGAGCAATTTGTAATTACTGTATTCATCCCATAAGTTTCCTGATAAGATCTAACTATCATATCACTGCTTGCTTTGGAAGCTGAGTATGGAGAGTTAGGGGCATAAGGAGTTTCTTCTGTAAAGAGATTTGTTTCATTAAGAGTTCCATACACTTCATCTGTAGAGATATGGTGAAATCTTGGTAGGATAGATTCTGAATTAGTATGCCCTTTGGATACAAGTTCGGAATGACGATATCTATCTTTATATTCAAATGGTTTATCCATCCAGTATTTATAAGCTACATCTATCAATGTGAAAGTACCATTTACATTTGTTTCTATAAATACACCTGGGTTTTTAATGGAGTTATCAACATGAGATTCTGCCGCGAAATGAATAACACCTTGTATATCATATTCACTAAAGATAAATTCTACTAACTCACGATTACAGATATCACCTTTTATAAATTTATATCTAGGATTGTCTTCACACTCAGATAAATTTTCTAAATTACCTGCGTATGTTAACAAATCTAGATTTATTAAATTGTAATCTGGATATTTATCTAAAAAGTAAGGCACAAAATTACTTCCTATAAATCCAGCTGTTCCTGTTAGTAAAATTGATTTCATTATTTTTTCTCTCCCATTGTTTTTAAACATTCATATAAAGAGTCTTTCCAGTATGGAATGTTTATATTAAATTCATTTTTAATCTTTGACTTATTTAGCAGACTATAATGAGGTCTTTTAGCGGGTGTTGGATATTGTTTAGTCTCAATTGGATTTATTTTACAATCAAGTTTAGCCATTTTCATTATCTCTTTTGCAAAATCATACCAAGATAATACACCCTCATTTGAGTAGTGATAGATTTTTACATTAGATTCCCAATCATGCTTGACATGGGAATCTAACTTAGGAATAATCTCAAGTATAGCTTTGGCTAAATCTTTTGCATATGTTGGAGTACCTACTTGATCAAAAATAACTCCTAAAGAGTCTTTTTCTTTACCTAAGCGAAGCATCGTCTTTACAAAATTAGCTCCAAATGATGAATAGACCCATGATGTTCTAATTATTATAGAGTTTTTTGGATTTATATTTTGCATAGCTATTTCGCCATCAAGTTTAGTTTTTCCATAAATACCATTTGGGTTTGTTGTATCATCTTCAATGTATGGCATGTGAGCTTTGCCATCAAAGACATAATCTGTTGAGATATGAATAAGTTTAATATTTTTTTCTTTAGAGATTTGAGCTAAATGTTTAACAGCTAGATGATTAACTAAATCTGCTGATTCTTTGTCTTCTTCTGCTTTATCAACAGCCGTATAAGCTGCACAATTTATGATAATATCTACATTATTTATTTCTACAAAATTGTTTATCTCATTTTCATTTGAAATATCTAAATCATCTTTATCTGTAAAAAAAAAGTTGTATTTGTAATTTGTAGCCAATGCTTGTATTTCACTACCTACTTGTCCACTCGAACCAGTTACTAAAAGATTAAGCATAATAATCTACACCATACTCAAACAAATCATTAGTTTCATTTAATTTAGGTTGTTTAGTGTCTTTTTGAGAAAGGTTAAGCTCATTATGTGAGATTATCCAATCAATTCTAAGTGCTTTATCATCAAATGCTATCCCCCTGTCATTTACTGGAGAATAATAGTTGTCTACTTTATATGCAAAAGTTGTGTTATCTTCAAGGACTACAAATCCATGTGCAAAACCACGAGGCACTAAAAGTTGTCTTTTGTTATCACCGCTAAGTTCAACTGCGACATGTTTTCCAAAAGTAGGACTACCTTTTCTTATATCAACAGCTACATCAAGAACGCTGCCCTGTATTACACGAACAAGTTTTGTTTGAGCAGCAGGAGCTAATTGATAATGCAGACCACGAAGGACACCTTTTGAGCTTTTAGATTCATTATCTTGACAAAAATTTATTTTGTAACCTAAAAACTCTTCAAGTTTATCTTGCCGAAAAGTTTCTATAAAGTAACCTCTATTATCACCATGGATTTGAGGCTCTATTATTATTACATCTTCTATCTCTGTTCTTATAAAATTCATCTATAATTTACCTTGATTTGCTCTACGGATTAAGTATTGACCATATTGATTTTTCTTTAGTGGTTGTGCTAATTCTAAAAGTTTCTCTTTAGATATATAATCCATTTCAAATGCTATCTCTTCAATACATGCAACTTTTAATGATTGTCTATTTTCAATAGTTTGAATAAATAAGCTAGCTTCTAAAAGAGACTCATGAGTTCCAGTGTCGAGCCAAGCATATCCTCTACCCATCAGCTCAACTTTTAATCTGTTTTCATTTAAATAGTCTTGATTTAGAGTTGTTATCTCTAATTCACCTCTATCACTTGGTTTTACAAGTTTAGATTTTTTCACTACATCATTAGGATAAAAGTATAAACCAACAACAGCATAGTTACTTTTAGGATCAGTTGGTTTTTCTTCCAATGAAGTTACTATACCCTCTTCATTAAATTCAGCAACACCATATCTCTCTGGGTCTTTTACATAATAACCAAATACGGTTGCTTTATCTTCCTCATGAGCATTTTTAACACTTTGTGCAAGCAAGTCTGTAAGCCCATGCCCATAAAATATATTATCTCCAAGAACAAGACATACATCATCGTCCCCAATGAACTTTTCTCCAAGAATAAATGCTTGGGCTAGTCCATCTGGTGATGGTTGAACTACATATGAAAATTTCATACCTATGTCACTACCATCACCTAATAACTCTTCAAACCTTGGCAAATCATGTGGAGTCGAGATAATTAAAACTTCAGTAATACCTGCTAACATTAATACTGACAATGGATAATATATCATCGGCTTATCATAAATTGGAACTAGCTGTTTAGATACACCTTTTGTAATTGGATATAGCCTTGTTCCACTTCCTCCGGCTAATATTATGCCTTTCATATACTTTCTCCATCTTTTAATTTTTTTAATCCGTTTAGACATACAAATCTATTAATATCAAAATTTGCTTTTAATATTTTATTATTAATCTCACCCTCATTTGAACCAAAGCCTTTTTTGTGCCATAAGTGATATACATTAGCAATATTTCTGCATGATATAACCTCGGTACCATCTGCTCTAAATCTCCAGTTAATATCTACATCTTCCCCTATGGCTGGGTTTTTATAATCTTCATTAAATCCATTTATAGATTCAATATCTTTTTTGTAACATGAAAAATTGCAGCCTATAAGGTAATTTATATGTTTTTTTTGAATTATATTATTATAGATATAACCTTTTGGATTTATGTAGATACCATCCTGTCTCTTATACACATCT
>WFPU01000099.1 GCA_015487435.1 Sulfurimonas sp. | reverse complement strand
ATTGTATTACTATTCTACCATGAAAACATTATATGATTGTAAAAAAAACTCTAAAGTTAAAGTTATTAAATTAAATGCCTCTAAAGAACTCAAACAAAGACTTATATCTTTTGGAATTATGAAAAGCAGTGAGATTGAAGTTTTGCAACATACTGCTGCAAAAAGTACAGTTGAGATTAAAGTAGCAAAGATGAGAATAGCACTTAGAGATACAGAAGCTAAACTAATAGAAGTTGAGAAACTATGATTTTTCAAGATATAAAATCGTGTCCAGTTACAGCTAATCATATTAAAATAGCTTTAGTTGGTCAGCCAAATGTTGGTAAGAGTATGCTTATCAACTCTATATCAAACGCTCATTTACATGTAGGGAATTTTTCTGGTGTTACAGTTGATAAAACGGAGGTTTTATTTGATTATAAAAATTATCATTTTACTGTAGTTGACTTACCTGGTACTTACGCTTTTACTGATTATACAATAGAAGAAAGAGTGACCCATAATTATCTTTGTGCTGAGAGTTATGATCTAATTATTAATGTAGTTGATTCTACAAACTTAGAAAAAAATCTTCAGTTGACATCAGAACTGATGAGTATGTCTAAAAATGTTGTAATCGCTTTAAATATGAGTGATGAAGCACAAAAAGAGGGTATAGAGATAGATGCTGTGTATATGACACAGCTTCTTGGTATCCCTTGTGTGAAAGTGTCAGCTCAAACAAAAGAGGGCATTGATGATCTAATAGAAGCAGTAGTAACTCAATATGAAAATAAATTACAAAAATCTAAACTTATTTTTAGTGAACCTGTAGAAGAGGAGATAGCCCAAATTGTATGGTATTTAGAAAAACATAAATATGGTAATGCTGACTCTTACCGTTATGTAGCTATCAACCTTTTAAAAAACGATCAAAAAACTTATGAAAAAATTCATGATAATCCTATATGGATGGAACTTCAACCAATTTTAATAGAAGCCTTAAAGCATATAGAATTACACCACGATAGTGATGATATTAAAGAGGCTTTTGCTGAAGAATATGCTTCTTTTAACAGAGGTATAGTTGCTGAGGTTCTAAAGCAAAAAAAGCAAGTTGAAAAAAAAACATTAACTGAAAAAATAGACAGTGTATTAATTCATCCCTTTTTAGGGATCCCTATATTTTTATTTTTTATGTGGAGTCTATTTCAGCTTACTTTTGAAGTTGGTGCTATACCGATGGATTATATAGATGCATTTTTTGGTTGGTTTGGTGATGCTATTGGTGCAACAATACCAAATGATGATGTCCGCTCCCTTGTAGTAGATGGGATAATTGCGGGTGTTGGAGCCGTTATTTTGTTTGTGCCAAATATAATCATACTCTTTATTGGTATCGCGCTTTTAGAGAGTACTGGCTATATGTCTAGAGTTGCTTTTTTACTTGATGGATTTTTTCATAAATTTGGATTACACGGACAGTCATTTATCCCACTTGTTACCGGTTTTGGGTGTTCAATTCCTGCTTATATGAGTGCTAGAATTCTTAAAAATGATCGCGATAGACTTCTAACTCTTTTTATAATTGGTTTTATGTCATGTGGTGCAAGGTTACCGGTATATGTACTTTTTGCAGGTGCATTTTTTTCGCACGAGATGGCTGGAAATATTCTTTTTATCATCTATGTTAGTGGTGCAATGCTTGGTTTAATTGCTGCAAAAATTTTAAAACTAACTGCTTTTAAGGGCGTTGATGAACCATTTGTTATGGAGATGCCAAAATATAGGCTTCCATCTGCAAAGCTTATTTGGCATACAGTTTTAACTAAAACTATGATGTATCTTAAAAAGGCGGGTACATTTATAGCCGCAGCATCTATGTTGATTTGGTTTTTAAGTAATTATCCTAAGAATCTTAATCTTACACAAAGTTATGAAAGTAAAATAGAGGTTGCAGTGGATGAAAAAGAAAAAAAGAATCTTTCAGATCAGTTAGCAGTTGAACATTTAGAACAAAGTTATTTAGGTAGTATAGGTAAGTTTTCAGAGCCCCTTTTTGCTCCACTAGGATTTGACTGGAAGATGAGTGTAGCTCTACAAACTGGACTTGCGGCAAAGGAGGTAGTTGTCTCAACTCTTGGTGTTTTGTATGCCTTAGGAGATGAAGTAGATGAAGAAAATGACTCACTAATTAATGCAATAAGTAAAAACATTCCTTTTGCATCAGCAATCTCCTTTATAGTAGTAATAATGATATATTTACCATGTTTAGCCGCTTCAATAGTGTTTACTCGTGAAGCAGGTGGGATAAAATATTTCTTTTACCTGTTGATTTTTACATCTATAACAGCATATGTATTAGCATTTATAGCTTATAGAATAGCTTTATTGTTTTAGAAATTTGTTTTACTTAAACAAATTCGATGAAACCCAAAAGTCGTCATTCTGAACTTGATTCAGAATCTAGCATATATTATTTGAAATTTTTAGCTATATTAACTTATAAATTAGACTATGAATCAAGTTCATGGTGACAAAGTTCGTATATTTTTAAGAAAAAAATAATCTCATCGGATTTATCTATGTTTTACTAACGTTTCGTTAATAGAAATAATATATTATTTGTTTATCTAAACTATTTAAGGATTAAATTATGAAAACAAAATTCATAGCATTATGTACAGTTCTTGCTTTAACTATGAGTATAGGGGCTGTAAATTTAAACGCACAAGCTCCAAAACCTTCAAAACCATTTCTAATTCAAGGTAAGTTACCACACCTTACAGGTATGATAAAAATTTTGTGGGACGATGAAGATTTAGCCCTTAGCCAAAAGCAAAAAGAAAAATTAACTCTGGTTAGAGAAAATACTATGAAAAAAGTAAAAGCTTTATCAAAAGAGATAAATAAACTTGAAGCATATATTATTAAAGCTACTCTTGATGGAAAAAAGCCACAAACTTTAAAAAATGATATGTATAAATTAGCAAAACTTAGAGCAGATGCAAGTATGATTCACTTGGAATGTATATATAATACAAGTGAGATCCTTTCCCCAGAGCAACTAGAAGTTATAAAATAACATATTAACTCTATATTAGGTAGTATTTGGTAGAATACGAACATGATAAAAATATTAATGATTGAAGACGACTTAGAACTAGCAGAAATTTTAACAGAGTTTCTTGAACAATATGAGTTTGAGGTTATCACTGAAGATGACCCTTTTAAAGCAGTAAGTATATTAAAATTAGAGCCCTTTGATTTGGTTATTTTAGATTTAACTCTTCCTGGTATGGATGGTTTAGAAGTTTGTGAAGCGATTCGTGAGCGTCAAGATATTCCTATTATTATCTCTTCAGCTAGAAGTGATGTAACGGATAAAGTAAAAGCTCTTGAGCTCGGCGCTGATGATTATATGCCAAAACCATATGACCCTCGTGAACTTGAAGCTCGTATTCAATCAGTTTTGCGCCGTTATGCTGCGAAAGTTGAAGCAAAAGAGGAGTCAAAAAGTGATTTTAAATGTGATAAATCAGCTATGAGCATCACTTATAAAAATCGTAATATTGAGCTTACAAATGCAGAATTTGGAATACTTTCATATATGATACAAAAACAAGGTTTAGTAGTGTCTCGTGAAGATTTAATTCATAATGTGAATGCAATAAATGAAGATTCATCAAACAAAAGTATAGATGTTATGGTTGGGCGAATTAGAAATAAGTTAGGCGATAAAGCTTTAATAGAATCAGTTCGTGGCGTTGGATATAAACTATTAAAATAAACATAAAATTTTCTCTCGTCAATAGACGAAGCTTTAGTGAGAGAGATTTATAAAGGGACTAGTTCTTTTATAAAGGAGATATATGAGTCGTCATGCTGTTTTAATTACTGTTTTATTTGCTCTTGTAGTATCTTTTATCACTATAAGTACAGTTTTTTGGGAATTTTATAAGTTAAATAAAGAGCAGTATCTAAATCATATGTTTGCAAAACATACAACCATAACGCAAATATATAAACAGCATCAACACGAACATGAACACTCTTCTACAGTTATGCTTGAAGCAAATCTTGCAGTATATAAATTTACACTTTTAAAAAATTCAAAAATTAATGAAATATCAAAAAATGGAAAACTTTTAAAAATTAAAGGTTCTAGAAGTATAGACAATCAATTAATGTTAAATGATAAAGGTTTTTACACTAAACAGGTTGTAACAAACCTTCGCTCAAGTATGTTTGAATATAAAAATAAAATCTATTTTTATATTCAAACCCCAAAAAGTTCACTACTTGTTCAGGATGATGTGTTAAAACCATATAGTTATTTTAGTGTTTTATATACATATAGTACAGTGCTATTGATTCTTAGTATAGCATTTGTGCTTGTACTAAAAAAACTTCAACCCCTCATT
>WFPU01000098.1 GCA_015487435.1 Sulfurimonas sp. | reverse complement strand
ATATCCAAATTGTACTTTTCCAATGAACTTATAGCTGCTGATATATGATCTTTAATGGCATCAGTCAAATCAAATTGTTTTCCAACTATACTGACATTCATCTTATCTCCTTTTGTATCAAAATGTTTGGAGAACCTCATTCCCCTGATGGAATTTTACCCAAAAAAGTATAAATTATGGCTTTTGTATGGTTCGTCTGTGGTATCTTATAGGCTCGCTAGAACCATTAAAAGTTACATAGGTATCTATGATGACAGTTCCGTTTGACTCCGGAGTTGAGATAGCATTTGCAAGTAGATGAGATGCATTGCAGGGAAGTGAGTTGCCGATGTAGTAAAGGCTCATGTTTACATCATAATTTGTATCATATGTAAAATTTATATTTTCTATGCAGTTTGCACTGTTGTTGTGACCTGATATAGCCAATAGTGCCAGCTCAGTGGCACTTTTTGCCAAAAGTTTTGTTTGTTCGCTTACATAAATATCTGAAGTCTGTTTAGCCGTGGTTGAAGTCAAAGATATCATCAAGGCCATTAAAGTGGCTATGGTTATCATAACAATGATAGCTAACAGCAGTGAAAATCCTCTTCTTTTCAAAATACTACCTTTTCTTTGCAAAATGTCATATTGAAATCAAGACCAATAGGGTTGAAAACACAGAGTTTTAGCCTAATTGTATCTCCTGCTTGTCTAAATCTAAAAGTTGATACATGCTCTAGAAGAGCTGAACTATTGCCATCACTATACTTTTTCCCCATCCAAGGTCTATAATTATAGTAAAATGTGAGATTTTTATCTCCTGAATTACCCTCCGGAACTATAGCATAGGCACTCCATGTAAGCTTATAATGTTCAAATGCTATTGAAGGCTTGTTTTCGATAAATTTTAATACATCACTTCCACTTTTTTGAACTCTAAAGATATATTTATGTTTGCGGTTTGTGTTGCTTGAATTGTAAATATTTTTCCAACCATACTGTGATATATTGAAATCTACCGGCAATCCATCAAATATAATGGCAGCCTCACTGTTTGGAAGAGAGATATTTACCTCGCCGTTAGACAGGGCATATATACTTTGTTCTGCAAGCAAAAGTTGACTTCCGGAAGTTTTTATCTGAGATTTATTAGTTTCGTTACTGCTAAGATCCACAAAACCACTCCATCCGGGGTTGGAACCATTGCCTTCAAAGCCTTCATTGTCGTATCCTATCCATTCAAGTATTTTATAGTTACCATCGGCATTTAAAAGAGAGGTGATATTGTTGTCATCTATTCTAGCAATGGTACTACCTTTTATTCTAAAAGAGAGAAATTTAGATATTTGAGTGAGAGCTAGTTCGGTTTTACTTTGTAACTCATTGATACTTCTTGAATATATATATGATTCATATATCTTAGCTATGATGCTGCTCCCTATAGCTGCAACTATACCTAAAACCAATATAACAAAAATAAGCTCTATCATAGTAAAAGCTAAATGATTTTTAACATTCTTCATGGCAAAGTCCTATATAGCAACTCATAGCTGCCTATATTTGTAGAAAATGCTCTCAAAGTAGTGATAGAATTATGGTTGTTATCAGATACATTTATCTCTATCATTTTTATATTTGTTGTTGCATTGGGATTGGAATAAGTTTGAACAGAAGATATATTGAGTTCTCCAAGATTTAGTGTCGTCTGTGAATAATTGGCATCATCACTTATGTAAAATACACCTATACTTAAGTTTAGATCTTTTAGATAGTCTCCAGTTCCTCCACTACTAACAGATGTTATTTCGCCGTTAAAATCATCTATATCATTAAATTCATCTCCTTTATCGTGTCCTAAAGTTGAGTTGGCCTCTGTTGTGTTGTCATAAAATTTTCTTCTATATTTTTCTTTGAAGTGTCCTATTCTTCGATTGTTATCGGCATTGGATCTGTTTAATTCAATATCACCATCTGTTACATCAAATACTTGCAATATTTGAGAAGTATTGCTTTCGTTCCAAGAATAGGTAAGTATATCACCTATCTCTGTCATTCCTGCAAGTATAGCTTCTTGATTTATATTAAACTCATCAGATTTACTTGCCTGAGAAAGCAATAGAGGAATGCTCATAAAAGCTATAGAGATAACAACTATAGCTATAACAAGTTCTAAAAGCGTAAAACCTTTTTTTACCACTCTATTCTCTTTGAATTTTTTTTACTCATATTGAGATCCACGGTATTGCCAGGGTTGCCTATACCTGCCCATCCACCGATAGTTGAAAAGTCAACATTAAAATAATTATATTTTTCAGTTTCATTGTAAGGGTTATAAATGAGCCATGATGAAGTATTGATCTCTATTCTCTCTTTGTAGGGGTATGAAGAGCCTAAGTAGGTTATGTTATAATTTTCTACTCCGCTTGCTATACTGCTATTTGAAGTGATTCCTAAAAGATGAGAAGGAGTGATAGTTGGAGAGCTTGGAAAACCAGTTATATTTCCATCGTTGGCACTGTTGTGATCTTGATTAGTATACCAGTAAACATCATCTACACTCTCTTTTCCTAAAGATGAATATTGTGATTTGCCACAATTTTTACAGTAAACCTCATAATAAATTTTTGCATTATTTATAGTGGTATTGTTTTCAGCACTATAATCAGGTGCATGAACCCTACCGTAAAAAAATGTTTTATTTGAGTCTAAAATAGCTCCTTTAAAATCTTTAGGAGAACCGGGATTACTCATCCAAGAAGTTGAGGTATTTACATCATGTACGGTAATAATGATAGGGTTTACTGATTTTGAAACATTTCTATCGATATTAAAATATACTACTGCCTGACCGATTCCATTTTCAAACTGTTTCGGCGAAATCCATTCTCTAATGCTATTTTGCCCTAATAATATAGATTGGTTTTTAGTATATGTCCAAATTGCTGATGAGGTATTATCTTCAGAATATAAAGATAGGTTTGAATTTGCTGTAGAATTTATATCCAAATCCAAGAAGAGATCAAAAGTTGTATTTAGTTTCAGCCCATTAACTCTTGGGCAATTAATTTCATCAACATCTGGAAAACATGTTTTTGTATAGTTTTTGGTTAAAATATTATTTTTATTATAAGCTTTTATAGTATATGTTAGATAAGCAGCCATTTTAGGTGTGACAAAAGTACTATTTGATTTATTTATATCATTTATATATAACCAGTTTTTTCCATTTGTAGAACTGTAAGTAGCTGTGGTTGCAAATGAATATGGTATAAAAAGTAAAATATTATTTTTGCTAATATCACTTTTGTCATATATCTTTATAGCTGGCTTTATATATCTTTGGGAGTCATTTGTAT
>WFPU01000097.1 GCA_015487435.1 Sulfurimonas sp. | reverse complement strand
ATTATATACTGTTATAAAAGCGTTGTCAGATTGAAAGTAAATAAAAGCATGAGCATCGCTACTTGTTATTAAATCTTTAGAATATAAAGATTTAAATAAAAGAGGAGCTGGAATTATAGTATCTATATATTTTATTTTAGATATAGTGTTTTTAAATGTCTCATCTATAGTAGTTGGATCAACTACAAAAACATTAAAAGTTCTATTTTCACCATCAAGAGGATTGTATAATTCAATGTATTGAATTTGATATAATACAGCTTGATCTAGAGCTAAATCATCATATGCTTTAGTATTAATTGCATCATATAAATCTTCTTCTGGGATATTTTTGCTAACCGAAATTTGAGCACTGATGAAATTTTTTGTACTTATATATGATATAGAGTATTGATTTTTTGCAAAACTCACCTTATCATCATATTTTAAAAAGCTTGAAATACCATTTACATAAGTATCGTTATATGGATTAACCGACACTACATTTGAAAAAGATTGTTGAGTATTATCACCCATAAAGTAAAATCCTATTTAAAATGAACCAATTGCATGGAACAAAATTTTTTATTTTTATAAAATTCTACTCGAAAAGTTTTTTTATTTTTATCAATAGAAAATCTTTTGTTCATAGAATCATATGAAACAACAATATCGCTTTCAGATTTTTTACTTCTAAAACCAATTATATTTACCCTTGTAGATTTTTCGCTCACAACTTTAAAATCGTCAGTTACATAAATTTCTGAAGTTTTATCAAAAACTCGTTTTTTCCCATCAATTACATAAATATAACTTTGCGAACAATTATCTTCATAATCAAAATACTGGGGATAAAAAGTTGTTACTTTTTTATTACCAATATAGATAATAAATTTGTCCCTCACTCTCTTTACACTTCCAAGAGGATGAGTAAACTTAAACTCATTACTTGAAGATTGTAACGGAAAATAGCTTAAAGATTTTTTTATATTGTTCAAATTTAATGAAATAACACTATTAATTAACAAATTTCCATAATTATGGATGATTTTTTTAATATTTTGCTCATTTAAGATAAAATCTTTTTTATATTCTATACCCATTATTTTCATAAATTCTTCAATTGCTAGTAGTTGATAAAATACTTTTTGATACAATGAAGATAGATTTTTACTACTCTCTATGGCAAAAGCTGGTTTGTTGTTTGTAACTGCAAAGTAAGTAAGAGAAAGTTGCATAGCTTCATCATCAAATTTTGTTTTAGTATTTTTTACATTAAAACTGTGATGCTCTTCTAGTACGTGTTTGTTTAGATTATTTTTTACCTCTATAGCAATATCGCTAAGATTTCCAAATGGCTGATTTGGATCAAGCTTGCACTGATCAATTACACATGTTTGACCCCAGGCATTTGGATTAAATATTTTACTGTGATTCTCTTTTCTATAAAACCCATGCCCATCATGCAAGTTTAAAACTAATGAAACCCTTTTTGACAATATAATTTCTTTAACTTCTTGAATAGTTTTAGTATCTTTATCTTTAGATTTTATTTTTGCAAATTTTCGATTCATATCTCCATTTATACCACGTCTATTTCTTTGAATACTAGCTTTATTTAAATTTGGAACTATCCAAAGATTTTTAGATTTGATAGTATAATTTGTAGCTAAAATAGATGCTGCAAAATAACCGCCTGGCTCATCCCCATGAATACCAGCAATAACTAAAAGCGTTGTATTAGAATCATCATTTTCTTTTTTAATTAATTGAATATTTGCTTCTAATATAGCATATGAGAATAAAAGAGCTAAAAAAAGTTTTAACATCTATTTTTCAACAAAAATTTTGAAATTATTTGATTTATCTATTCTTACCATTAGCATTTTATCCCCACGAAACTCAAAAGTACTTGATTTGTAGTATTCTTTAAATGTTATTTGATATATATCAGTTGTATTTGGATATGGAATTATATTTATATCACTAAACAAAATAATCTTTTTTTCATTTTTTTTAAAAATACGAGTTTTGTATTTTGAAAACTGATCTATTTTCATTCCATCAAATCTTGTAAAATCATCTGCATAAAATGAAAGATAAGTTTGTATATCACTATAAAGCCAAGAATATCTCCATTTAAATAGCTGTGTTAATAATAAGTTTAATTTTTCTTTTGTAGTTTTAATATGTTCACTTGGATTAATTATTATAAGGGTATTAGTGATATCTATATTATTATCTAAACATTCAATATTTTCATTATTTATAGCTATGCAACCTCTTGTAAATTCATCACGCTCTCTTTTTATAGGTAACCCATGTACCCATATACCACTTCCATTTTTTCCTTGAATTCTATCGTATAAATTTGGATAAGATGTTACAAAAGCTAGTGGACCGTAAAAAGGATCAAGTTTAGTTTCTTTATCAAGCTTTTCTTCTATCTGATAGATACCAATAGGTGTTTTTAAGTCACCTTCAACTTTTTTATCACCTGCTTTTTTACCAGTAAAAGCGTTATATTTTTTTATTAGATTATATGTAGAGTTTTCATCTTTTTCATATAATGAAAGAGTAGATTCATTTTTATCACATGACAATATTGATGAATAAGATTCTAAATAACCAAAAGTTGTATCTATTTTTTGTAGTTCTTTTTCCCAGTACAATGGGCTTGTTAATTCATAATCAAGCTGTTTTTCTATATTGTCAATGCCGTGTAATCTATAGTTATTTAATATATTATCTGCACCTAGAGTTGATAATGATAATATAAGTAGAATTAATAATTTCATGATGTATATCCTATCTCTTTTAAAAATACTTTATCTTTAGTCCACCCTTTTTTTACTATAACTTGAAGGTTTAAAAAAACTTTTTTTTGACTCAAAATTTCAATTTTTTCTCGTGAATAGATACCAATTCTTTTTATAGCCTCTCCACCTTTACCAATAATAATACCTTTTTGGCTCTCTTTTTCAACTATGATAGAGGCATATATTTTATCTACATGATCTTCATCTTCTTCAATGGAATCAATTATTACATCGCTCTCATAAGGAATTTCATCACTAATATTATCAAATATTCCCTCTCTTATAAATCCTGCGTAGATATCACGAACAAGTTCACTTGTTAAATCATCTGGATCATAAAGAAAAGGTGATTCTGGTAAATTCTTACTAATTAATTTTAATAGATCTTCATGACCCACTTTTTTAGGTATAGCTACTGGTATTAAAGCTTCAAATTTGTCGCCAAATTGATTATATTGAGCTATTCGTTTAAATAATTTAGTTTGATCAACTTGGTCTATTTTACTTAAAACAATAATATGCTTAACATTTTTTTTATTTAATTTTAAAAATTTTTGATAATGTTCAATTGTGTCTGTTACTGGTGCTAAATAGATGATAAGGTCACAATCACCCATAGCTTTTAGCGCCTCATCAAGCATAAATTGATTTAGTATTTTTTCTCTTTCATGTAATCCTGGAGTATCAATAAAGATGATTTGTGTATCTTCATACATTACAATTGCGTTTGAGCGTTTACGAGTAGCATTTGCTTTTTGGCTAACCATAGCAATTGTCTCACCCAAAAGTGAGTTCATTAAAGTACTTTTACCTGCATTTGGACGACCTATTAAAGATACAAAACCAGCTTTACTCATATATTATCTCCTATAAGATATATCTAGATAGATCGTTGTCTTCAACAACTGTATCTAGTTTTTCATGTACAAGTTCAGATGTTACTAAAAACTCATCATCTTTGTATTCATCAGCAATAAAACTAATCTCTTCTAAAACGCGTTCTAAAACGGTGTGAAGTCTTCTTGCACCAATGTCTTGCGTTGTCTCATTTGCTCTAAAAGCTAGTTTTGCTATTGCTTTTACTGCCTCATCTTCAAATATTAGCTTCATACCCTCTACAGCTAGAAGTGCTTCATATTGTTTCAAAAGAGAATTTTTAGTCTGTGTTAAAATTTGATAGAGTGAATCTTCCGTTAAACTTTCAAGTTCAACTCTAAGAGGAAATCTACCTTGAAGTTCAGGGATTAAATCACTCGGCTTGCTTACATGAAATGCACCAGCTGCTATGAAAAGTATATGGTCAGTATTTATCACGCCATATTTGGTTGTAACACTACTTCCCTCAACAATTGGAAGTAAATCACGCTGAACACCTTCTTTACTAGGATCATTTCGTCCTTGGCTCTTTTCACTTAAAGCGATTTTGTCAATCTCGTCTAAAAAGATAATTCCGCCATCTTCAGCACGACGTAGAGCTTCTGTATTTATGCTGTTAGAGTCGATTAGTTTGGTACTAGCCTCTGTTTTTAACATAATTTTTGCATCTTTTACACTTGTCTCTTTTTTCTTTTCATCTTTATTCATTTGAGAAAAAACTTTTGTAAAACTTTCTTGAACTTTTAACATCTCTGGTGGAAGATTTGAGTCTCCAAATTCAACATGAAGATTTGAATCAATCTCAATTTCAATGATTTTATCATCCATCTCTCCAGATTCTACCCGTTTTTCCATAGCCTCAAGTAGTCTTTGATAATCATCTTTTTTTGATTCACTAGCACCATTAGGAAGTGGAGGAAGAAGTTTTTCAACTATTCTATTTAATACATAATTTTCAATTTTTTCTTTATTTTCTTCCTCTTTCTCAGCTTTTACAATTGATACAGAGTTTATAACTAAATCCCTAACCATAGATTCTACATCTCGTCCAACAAAACCAACCTCGGTGTACTTTGATGCTTCAACTTTAACAAAAGGAACTTTCATCATCTTAGCTAATCTACGAGAGATTTCAGTTTTGCCTACACCAGTTGAACCAATCATTAAAATATTTTTAGGAGTTATCTCACCTTGTAAATCTTCATCTAATTGCATCCTTCTATAACGAGTCCTAAGTGCAAGGGCTATTGTTTTTTTAGCGTCTTTTTGTGAGATTACATATTTATCTAAATATTCTACTATCTCTTTTGGAGTTAAATTCATTATTTATTTCCTTCTAATGTAAGAGTTTTTATACTATGATTTGTATAAATACATAAGTCAGCAGCTACAGATAAACTCTCTCTTACAAGTTCTTCTTCATCAAGAGAAGCGTGTTTTTTAAGTGCACGTGCTGCTGAAATAGCATAGTTCCCACCACTTCCAATAGATGCAATCTCTCCATCTTCAGGTTCAACAACATCACCATTTCCAGTAAGAATAAAAATATGATCATTATTTAATACAATCATCATAGCTTCTAAACGGCGTAGGACTTTGTCTTTGCGCCAAGCTTTAGAGAACTCTATAACTGATTTTAAAAGGTCACCTTTTTTATCTTCTAAAAAATCTTCAAACATATCAAAAAGGTTAAAAGCATCAGCAGTACTTCCAGCAAATCCAGCAAGAATTTTACCTTTATGGAGTGTACGAATTTTTGTAGCATTACCTTTTAGTACACTATCGCCAAATGTAACTTGTCCATCTCCACCAATTACAGCTTTATTTTTACCCTTATAAGCGAGTATAGTAGTTGCATCAAGTTTAATATTCATTTGTTATTCGCCTTGAACATCTACATGTAATACAGCGTGTAGTCCGTGACCTAGTTTAAAGTCCAAGTTATGTTCACCAATTGTTTTTATCGCTGTTTTTTCATTGATGTGTTTTTTATCAATAGTGATATTATGTTGATTTTTTAATGCAGTTGCTATCTCATCTTTTGTAACTGAACCAAATAGATGACCATTTTGACCTAACTTTTTAGTTATTATAATTTCTACCTTATCTAATTTTTTAGCAATTTCTTTCAACGCAGAAACCTCTTTTTCAAGATTCTCAGCTACTATAAGCTCATCTTGAGCATGTTGTGCCAAAATTTCAGGTGTTGCATGTCTTGCAAACCCTTTTCCTATTAGAAAATTTTTCCCATAGCCATCTTTAACTTCTTTAACTTCACCTTTTTTACCAAGGTTTTTTACATCTTTAATTAAAAGTACTTTCATCAATATTCCTTAATTTATTTATTATAATGATAGGATTGTACCCTCACAAGGGGAGGCACCTCCATTGCATCATCTATGCTAACGCTCTATCTCTCCGTTATATGAAACTATTCCATGAGTTAAGTTTCCTAGTTTAATGTAACCCATATCTTTCATTATTTTTGCAACATGAGCACTTCTACTCCCTACATGACAATAAAGAATTATGTTTTCATCTTTGTCTAAGTTAGATTTTTCTAAAGAGGGATAAAATGAGCTTGTTGGAATTAATTTATCTGCGTTTTTAATGTGACCAATTTTCCATTCCATCTCTTCACGAACATCAATAAGTTTAAAAGTAATAATACCCAGTTCTCTAGCTTCAATGAGGGCTTGAAGTTCATCGCCATCTAGCTCATGTTGAGCAATAAGTTGTTCACACTCTTCTTTAGTTAAACTATGAGAATGAGTATGAGTAACATCTTCCATCCCAAGCTCAATTCGTTTAGCTGCTGCAAATTCTGGAGTACAAAAAATCCCACAATGACAACTTCCACCTTCTGGTATCTCTTTTTCAATTGCTGGAGGGCATGGACATATACGATTATCAACAGATTGAGGTTTTCCATCAACCTCCTCAACCATAAAACATGGACAAAATAGTTTATTGTAGATCATCTTGTTACGAGCAAGACCCATTTGTACACCTTCGTTAACCTCAACTTGTGGATTATATACCCAGCCACGAGATGCACAAACTTTATCTGTAAACTTGATAGTTTTTTCCATTCTAGAGAGAAATTCAGGTGAGTTCATATCTATTTTTATCATGATCTTATAATCCTTGTCTTTTTTTACCAGCAATAATTCTTCTAAGTGCATTAAGACGGATAAATCCCTCCGCATCTTTTTGATTATATACTTCATCTTCTTCAAATGTTGAGTGTTCTTCAGAGTAAAGAGAGGTATCTGATTCACGACCAACAACTTCAACATTACCTTTGTAGAGTTTTAGCCTTACTGTTCCTTGAACATATTTTTGTGTAGTGTCTATTGCTGCTTGCATCATCTCACGCTCTGGTGAGAACCAAAAACCATTATAGATAAGCTCCGCATATTTAGCGATCATCCCATCTTTCATATGCGCTTCTTCTCTATCTAAACATATGGATTCTATTGCGCGGTGAGCTTTTAACATGATAGTTCCACCTGGAGTTTCATAACAACCACGAGCTTTCATACCAACAAAACGGTTTTCAACTATATCAATTCGTCCTATTCCATGTTTATTTCCATATTCGTTTAAAGTTTTAAGTATTGTAGCTGGAGATAGTTCTTCTGCATTTATAGAACAAGGATCACCATTTTTATATCCAATAGTAATATACTCAGCTTTATCTGGTGCATTTTCTGGCGAAGTTGTCCATAGCCACATAGATTCTTCTGGTTCATTCATAGGGTTTTCTAAGTGAAGCCCCTCATAAGAGATATGAAGAAGATTAGCGTCCATTGAGTAAGGGCTTACAGTAGGATTTCCATCGCTATCAACATGTTTTTGGTCTATGTTGATTCCATGTTTTTTTGCATAAGATAAAAGTTTTTCTCTTGAATTTAAATCCCACTCACGCCATGGAGCGATTACAGTGATATCTGGATTAAGACCTAGATAACCAAGTTCAAATCTAACTTGATCATTACCTTTTCCAGTAGCGCCATGACTTACAGCATCAGCACCCATCTTTTTTGCAATTTCAATTTGTTTTTTTGCAATAAGTGGTCTCGCTATTGAAGTGCCAAGAAGATATTCTCCCTCATATATAGCATTTGCTCTAAACATAGGAAATACATAATCTTTTACAAACTCTTCTTGAACATCAAGTATAAAAATATTTTCAGGTTTTATACCATTTTCTAATGCTTTTTGACGAGCTGGTTCTACTTCTTCTCCTTGACCTAAATCAGCTGTAAAAGTGATAACTTCAGCGTTATATTCATCTTGTAGCCACTTTAGGATTATAGATGTATCTAAACCACCGCTATATGCTAGTACTACTTTTTTAACTTCTTTTTTCATTTCAAACCTTAATTATGCTAAATAAATTTCGCGAGTATATAATAAAGAAGATTAATATATGATTAGTGAAGTTGTGAAGAGAGTTTATTTAAGAAGTTTTAATGATCAACAGGGTTGTTTTTTTACCCCATTGAGTCAAATAATATTCCTGTTACTTCTTGCATTTTTGGAAGAAAATCAGCTGCTTGTTCTGCTGGAAACCTTCTTATCAATTTACTAGTTTCAGAGTCAATTACAGATACATAAAATATATCTTGTGAATCAACACCAAATTTTAGATTTGTGTTCATCGGTTGCATTGCTTTATTTAGTTGATCAACTAATTCTTGCACCTGCTCTTTGGAATTTATTTTAGTTTCTTTAGTAGAAACCTCTTTTTGTATCTCTTTTGCTACATCTATTTTTTGGACTTGTTGTTGCAATTGTTGAGTTGCTCTTCCCTGAGCTTCACCTGAACTTACCTGAGATTGTTGCTGTCTTGCAACATTTGCTATGCCATCCATGACTAACTCCTTATCTTAAAAGAATAATTATCTACTCATGACATCGACCAAATAAAAAATAACTTTAATAAATAAATAATAGAGACCTCTGATTAATTATAAACTAGACCCTAAATCAAGTTTAGGATGACGATAGTTCCGTCATTCTGGACTTGATCCAGAATCTAATAGCTAATTAATCAGAGAGTTCAATATAAACACTTTAATTTTCAGAGTAAACTTTTTCATTTGTGGCTAAAATTGTTTCATAATTTTACTCCTTAAAAAGATTTGCACTATTTTATGCTAACCTTGCATCTATGAACAAATATATGAAACTCCTAAATTCAGAACCAGTTTTAAAAAGGTTATCCATCGTACAACTTATCGCATATTTTGGTGCATGGTTTAGTAATGTTGCGATATATACACTTTTACTAGATATGAAAGTATCAGTGGAAGTTATAGCCTTTGTGGCAATGTTGCATTTTTTAGCTGGAGTTATTCAAGCTCCTTTTAGTGGAGCCATCATTGATAGTGTGAAACCAAAAAAGCTTTTATTGATTTTGATTACATTTGAGATAGTTGCAACATTTTGTTTGATTTTTGTAAATGATTTGCAAGATTTGAATCTACTTTATCTACTAATATTTATAAAGATGGCGGCAGCGTCTTTTTACTTTACAACCGAGATGTCACTTTTACCAAAAATACTTCATGGAACTAAACTTCAAGATGCAAATGAACTTCACTCTATCATTTGGTCGTTGTCATATACTTTTGGGATGGCACTAGGTGGTTTTGTTGTTTATTATGTAGGTGTTAAAATTGCCTTTATATTAGATGCTTGTATGTTCGTTATTGGTTTTATTTTACTTTATAGACTAGAGATAGAAGTTGAATTTGAAAAATCAAAAGAGAATTTATTGGAGATGATGCGTGACACATTTAGATATCTAAAACAGACTCCACATGCAATTCATCTTATGTTATTACACGCTTTTGTTGGTTTAACTGCTTTTGATGCTTTAGTTGCACTGATGGTTGATAAATATTATGCAAGTGTAATTGCTACATCTTTAGCTTTGGGATTACTTCATGCTTCTCGTGCGATTGGATTAGTAATTGGACCTATAATTTTAGGTAAGTTTACAAACAATAGGGGTCTAATTTATGTATTTATAGCTCAAGCTATGGCTGTTTGGTTATGGGCGTATGTGATGAAGAATTTTTACTTATCACTAGTAGCGAGTGTAATTGTTGGACTATTTACAACTACATTATGGTCATATACATATACACTTTTGCAAAAAAATATAGATAAAAAATATTATGGAAGAATAGTTGCTTATAATGATATGTTATTTTTAAGTTCAGCAGCCTTTACATCATTTATGATTGGTTATTTAGCTTCACTAGATTTTTCTTTGCCTATAATTACTTTTATAATAGGGTTTGGATTTTTGATTGGTGGTCTATATTTCATTTGGATAATAAAGACTAAAAATATTAAGGAGGTAGGATGATTAGTTTTGCAGTAATTGGCGGTATACTTCTAAATATTGGTGCTTATTTAACATTTCGTGGAAAAATATATGAAGCTGTTGCTGTTTATTTAGTTGCTGATATTTGTTGGATAGTTATGGCTTGGCAAAGAGAAGATATGTGGGGCGTAGCATCGATAGTGATAGGAGTTACATTTGGGCTATTAGCATTTTTGAAGATGAAACATGGAAAAATGAATAAAAATTTAAATAAAGATAAAACTATAAGCCCATAAGATAAAAGATATAGCACTATATTTATTAAAACAGAGACCTCTGATTAACTATAAGTTAGATTCCAAGTCAAGCTTGCAATGATGATAGTTCCGTTATTATGAATTTAAACATCAAGGATATTTTCATGGACATTCTGAGTCTAGGTTATGCAAGAAGTCTAATATAAAGCAAGTTTGCTTGTTGTCTAATTTGGTTATAAGATTATTTTGGGATAATATTTGTACTGATTGGACTTAAATGATTTTATCACTTAACTTTTGAAATTTAATTTTTAGAGTGTTTGGATATAATTTTTAAGTTCTTACCAAAAAGTTAAGCCACATCAAAGCAACAGTTGTCTATAATTCCCATCCACAAACACAGAGACCTAATGTTTAGGACTTAAAAACGGAAGTTTAAAGATGTTTGAGATCATTGAAAACTAAGCAAGTAAACAGAT
>WFPU01000096.1 GCA_015487435.1 Sulfurimonas sp. | reverse complement strand
GGTACATCTATAGCGTTTAATGATTCTTTTACTTTTAAAGCAAGTTCTACTTCACTTCCAGATGCCATAATTGTTATAACTGCATTTTCATCAGATGATAGTAGATAACCACCTTGAGCGACTGTGCCAAATACTGAGCGTGGAAGAACTGAAAGGTTTTGGCGTGAACAGACAAATGCTGATGGCGATTTACTCATACTAAGTGCTGTTTTCCAAGCTTCTACATTTTCTGCACCATCTGCTGGACGCCAAACATAAAAGTTAGGAAGTGCACGAAATTGTGACAAATGTTCAATTGGTTGGTGAGTTGGACCATCTTCGCCTACACCAATAGAATCGTGAGTCCAAATAAAGAACTGCTGAATTCCAGTTAATGCTGCAATTCTTGCTGCTGGTTTTAGATAGTCTGAGAATACAAAAAATGTTGCTGAAAAAGGCATAAGTGGACCGTAAAGAGCCATAGCATTTACAATTGATGCCATCGCATGCTCACGAATACCAAAGTATATATTTCTGCCTTTTGGATAAACTCCCATATCGTTTAAATTTGTTTTATTTGATGGACTTAAATCTGCACTCCCACCTAAGAAACTTGGAATTCCGCGAGCTATAGCATTCATGATTTTTCCGTTTGTACTACGAGTAGCTTCAGCTTTTTCAAATGTTGGGTAATTAATGCGAGAAAAATCTGGATTTTGTAGTGCATCAAGAGCCTCATTTTGCTCCATTAATGGAAGAGTTTTTTGAGAGTGAATCCATTCACGCTCTAACAAATCACCATCTTCTATAGCACATCTAAATCTAACCATTACATCTTCATCTACATGAAAAGTTTTACTTGCATCAAATCCAGCAGCTTTTTTAGCTTCTGCAATAATTTCATCACCAAGTGGTGCTCCATGAGAGTGATGAGAACCCTCTAATTTACCAGCACCTTTTGCAATGATAGTATTTGCGATGATAATAGTTGGCTTTTTATTTGCTTTTGCAGTTGTTAAACAAGTGTCAATCTCATCAAAATTATGACCATCACACTCTAGCACATCCCAACCCTGAGATTCAAAACGCTTAGTAATATCTTCTGAGATACTTAAATCAGTAAATCCCTCAATAGTGATACGGTTTGAATCATAGATAAGAATCAAGTTATCAAGTTTATTATGTCCTGCGATTGAGCAAGCTTCATAAGAGATACCCTCTTCTAAATCGCCATCACCACATAAACAATAAACATTATGATCAATTAATTTTGCTGTTTCAGAATTAACTTGTGCACCAACAAATTTTGAAGCCATAGAAAAACCAACAGCATTTGCAACACCTTGACCAAGTGGACCGGTAGTAATCTCTATACCTTTTGTGTGACCATATTCTGGATGCCCTGGAGTCTTAGAGTCTAGTTGGCGAAAGTTTTTTAAATCATCAATTTCTAATCCATATCCCCAAAGGTAATAAAGTGAATATATAAGACCTGTAGCATGACCACCTGAAAAAACTAATCTATCTCTATTTAACCATTCAGGGTTTTTAGGATTGTGATTTAAATGTTCACTCAAAACTACAGCTATATCTGCAAGTCCCATTGGTGCACCTGGGTGACCAGAGTTTGCAGCTTGAACCATATCTGCTGCTAAAAATCTTATACTATCTGCCATTTTTTGACGCATTTGATTACTCATTTTATTACCTTTTAAAATTTATTTATTAGATTCTGAATCAAGTTCAGAATGACAAGCATAATAGTTGTCATCCTAAACTTGATTTAGGATCTAATTACTATGTCTATTTATATATTTTGTAAGTAGTGGCAAGAGTTCATTTTTTAAATTCTCATCAAAACTATTCAACTCTTCTTCGAGTTCATCCGCTAAAGTATTTGCTTCTTTAATACTCTCATCTAAGCCTATCAAAGTAACAAAACTATTTTTATCTTCATCATTTCCTGTAAGCTTACCAGCTTCTTCAGTACTTTGTGTTACATCTAAAATATCATCTTGAATTTGAAATAAAAGACCAAGTTTAATACCAAAATCATATAACTTTTTACCAAGCTCTTCACGACCAACAATAATAGCACCCATCTTAAGTGAAGCAGCTATAAGTTTCGCTGTTTTATTTGTATGTAAAATTTTTACATCTTTAATAGGCAGTGGTTTATTTTCAAAATAACAATCAATCGCTTGACCTAAAACCATACCATTAAGTCCACCGTTTGTAGCTAGTTCTCTTATAAGCTGAACTCTCGTGTAATCTGAAAAAGGGGCATTACTTAAAACTTCAAAAGAGTAAGTATTTAGTGCATCTCCAACAAGTATAGCTGTTACTTCATCATAAACTATATGCAATGTTGGCTTACCACGACGAAGTGGAGAATCATCCATTGCAGGTAGGTCATCATGAATAAGAGAATAAGTATGCAATAACTCAACTGCATAAGCAGCATATCTTGCTCCTTCAAGCATAAGTGTATTATATGCCCCAACTACACCAAGCAAAAGTGCTGGACGAAATCTTTTTCCTCCAGCTATAAGCATCTCTTGAAGTGCCTTTTCGTATGTTGGGTGAATAGATTTTGATGTTGGCAAGTTATCTATTAAAAAAGCTTCAAATTTTTGCATATGCAATTCTATTATTTTTGTAGTTAAATACGTATTAAATATTTGAAATCTCTGATTAATTATAAGTTAGATTCCAAGTCAAGCTTGGAATGACGATAGTTACGTCATTCTGGACTTGATCCAGAATCTAATAGCTAATTTATCAGAGAGTTCATTTATAAAAATGAAAATAATTTTTCACTCGTTTTTAGCTTTATGGATATAGCTAATATATACCAAAAATATGATAAAATTAAAAATTATGATAGCAGGAGAAAATTATGAGAAATATTAGCAATATATTAGTTGCTATTGATAAGTCAATAATGTCAAAAGAGGCATTAAAAAGAGGTATCTCTATAGCAAAAGAAAAAAATGCACAGCTTTATATAATACATGTTATTGAATCATCATTTTTAGCGCCGTTTTTTGTTGATTCAATAGACGAAGATGAGTTTAAAAGAGGTATAACACAACAAATAGAAGCTCTTAACAAAGATGCTAAGATAGATTTTTTTCTATCTATAGAGTCTGGCTCGCCTACCTCTTTGATAGGTGATAAAGCAAAAGAAATTAAAGCTGATATGCTTATTATTGGAATTAATGAGAAAAATAATATTACAAATAAGTATTTTGGCTCAACCGCATTAAAATTGATTCAAAAAACAAATATCCCAGTCCTTGTCGTAAAAAATGAGGTACTTGGTAGTTACAAAAAACTGCTACTACCTACAAATCTTTCAGAGTATTCAAAAGAGAGCATTTTGTTTGCAAATAAACTATTTAATAAAGCATCAAAAAAATATATAAGTGCTTTTGAGTCTCTTTATGAGCTAGAAGCATTAAATCATAAGATTACTGCTGAAGAAAAAAATAGCTACAAAAAAGAACTTTTAAAAAGTGCAAAAATAGATTTTGATAAATTTCTTCAAGATTTAGGAGATAGTGAAGTAGAACTAATAGGTTATGATAGGTCTATTAACGAAGATCTTGTGAAATGTATTGAAAAAGATGATGCAGATTTACTTGTGTTAGGCTCTAAAGGGGTAAATAATTTAAACTCATTTATTTTTGGTTCAACAGCAACCTATCTACTGCAGAGATCCACTATTGATACACTTGTCTATGTTCCTTTAAAATTAAATAATAATTCAAGTGAAAAAAAGGGGGATAAAACTTCTGCTTTAGAACAAGATTTGCAGAGTAGAAAAGATGAGATTCAGAGTGACTTTGAATCTCTTTTTGAAGAGCATTTAAAAATTTCTAATTGGAATATTCCAGAAGTGGAAGATCAAAAAGTTGCACAAAGCTTGGCTCTAATACTAGAGGAAAAATTTAATGAAATAAAACAAAAAATCAAAGAAGGAAAATATCAAGAAAAACGAACAGATTTTTGGAAATAAAGTGAACCATAAAGTTAAAACAAATCCTTTTAAGTAGCAATATAAGCAGCTACAGCCCAATGAATTTAAGCCTCTAGTTGAGTATATGCAAAGTTGAAAATAATGAAAATATTCAATACAGAGCGAAGGAGGAGTAGATATGTATAAAGATTGGCACAATAAAAGTGAAACAGAAGTAATTAAAATTTTTACTTCAAATTTAGAGAGTGGACTTGAAAAGAGTGAAGTAGATAAAAGATATCAAAAATATGGTGCAAATGCTTTAACTGCTAAAAAAACTAAAGGTCCGTTAGCTCGTTTTTTACTTCAGTTTCATCAAGCTTTAGTTTATATATTACTCGTAGCAATTGTTGTAAAATTATACTTGGGCGGTTTTGTAGATGCCGGTGTAATTTTTGGTGTAGTTATGCTTAACGCAATTATAGGATTTACACAAGAGGGCAAAGCTCTTAGTGCATTGGCCGCTCTCTCTAAGGCTCTTTTAACCACAAGTACAGTTTTAAGGTCAAGAGAAAAGCAAATTGTAGATGCAAAAGAGCTAGTAGTAGGCGATATTGTGCTATTACAGTCGGGCGATAAAGTGCCTGCTGATATGCGGCTTCTTAATTCTCATGAGCTCCAAATTGATGAATCTGCTTTGACTGGAGAGTCTCTTCCTGTTTCTAAGTTAAGTTCTAAACTACCAATTGATACTACTCTTGCCGATCGCACTAATATGCTTTACTCGTCTACATTGGTTACATATGGTACAGGTATTGGAATTGTTGTTGAGACAGGCGATAATACAGAAATTGGTAATCTCTCAAAACTGCTTAGTGACACAGAAGTTCTTACAACTCCTTTAACGCGAAAGATAGCAAAATTTAGTCATATTTTATTATTGATAATTCTTGCATTAGCTACTATAACATTTGTTGTGGGTCTTCTATATGGCAATACATGGGAGAGTCTTTTTATGGCATCTGTTGCTTTATCTGTTGCTATGATACCAGAAGGGCTTCCTGCTGTTATGACAATTATTTTAGCAATAGGTGTCTCAAGAATGGCTAAACGAAATACTATTATTCGTCACCTTCCCGCAGTGGAGACATTAGGAAGCACTACAGTTATATGTTCAGACAAAACAGGAACTTTAACTCGCAATGAGATGACAGTACAGATGCTTTGGTGTGGAGATGAAAAGTTTGAAATAAGTGGAATTGGATATAGTCCAAAGGGGGAAATTCAACAACTAAATCAAAGGTTTGATATTGATACAAAACCAGCTCTTTTAGAGTTATTAAAGTCTGGTTTTTTATGTAATGATTCTATGCTCAAATATAGTGATAAAACATGGATAATAGAGGGAGATCCTACAGAGGGAGCATTACTTGTTTCGGCTAAAAAAGCAGAGATAGATTTTGATTTACTTAATAAAGAGATGCCAAGAGAAGACACCATCCCTTTTGAATCACAATATCAATATATGGCAACTCTTCATTTTAATAAAACTACAAAGAAACATATAATTTATCTAAAGGGTTCTGTAGAGAGTGTGTTAGAGCGTTGTCATACTTTTTTAGATACAAACGGTAATCCAATATCAATTAAAAATGTAGATATTGAAGCTGAACTAGAGATAATGGCAAAAAAGGGATTGAGAGTATTAGCCTTTGCCAGACTTATTACAGATGAAAATATACAAAAAATTGACCATGATTATGTTTCTAGTAGATTAGAATTTATTGGTTTACAAGGGATGATAGATCCACCAAGAGAAGAAGCAATTCGTTCCATTTCAGTTTGTAAAAATGCTGGAATAGCAGTAAAAATGATTACTGGAGACCACGCTATAACAGCTGCTTCAATTGCTCAACAAATGGGTTTATATCAAATATCTGTAAAAGGTAAAAAAGATGTTGCAATTACAGGAAAAAAACTTGAATCTCTTAGTGATAGTGATCTAATTCAAATTGTAAACAGGGAATCAGTTTTTGCAAGAGTAACACCAAAGCAAAAATTGCGTATAGTAAAAGCACTTCAAGCAAGTGGTGAAATTGTTGCTATGACTGGAGATGGGGTGAATGATGCACCAGCTGTTCGTAAAGCAGACATTGGTATAGCTATGGGAATAACAGGTACCGAAGTCGCTAAAGAAGCTGCGGATATGGTATTGCTTGATGATAATTTTACTTCGATAGAAGCAGCAGTTGAAGAGGGGCGTTCTGTATTAGATAATATTATAAAATTTCTTAGTTTTATATTAGCGACCAATCTTGGAGAGGGTCTAGTTATAATGGTTGCAATTTTAGCGGGTCAAACATTGCCAATACTTCCAGTTCAAGCACTATGGATTAATATGACTGCTGCTGTATTTTTAGGATTAACTTTGGCATTTGAACCACGCGAGCCTGGACTTATGGAGAAACCACCCCGTTTACCCTCAATGGCAATACTAAATACAAGGCTTATTTTTCGTATCTTCTTAGTTGGGCTTATGCTGCTTGGCGGCTCTTTTGGTTTGTTTGAATTAGCACTTCATCGTGGAGCTACTTTAGAGGAGGCTCGCACTGTAGCTGTTAATGTTTTTGCAGTTGGCGAGTCTTTTTATCTGCTTAATGCTCGCTCCTTGCGTTTTTCTATATTTAAATTGGGATTATTTAGCAATATGTGGATTTGGGGTGGTATTTCTGCTATGTTAGGTGCTTCAATTGCACTTACATATCTACCTATTATGAATAAATTGTTTCACACAGCACCGATAGGGTTAAATGATTGGTTATACATTTTTGCAGTTGGATTTATCATTTATATTGTTGTTGCTATTGAAAAAATGATTACTCATCGTCAAGGAAAGTGATCATGACTCCTATGGTTTGGTGTTGATTTAGTGAAAAAACAGCATTAGCATTGTTAGCAGCTATTATTGGTGCCACTTAAGCCACTTCATTTATAGTTTTTTTTCTAATTGAGAGCTC
This sequence comes from Sulfurimonas sp., assembly GCA_015487435.1. Classification (GTDB taxonomy): domain Bacteria; phylum Campylobacterota; class Campylobacteria; order Campylobacterales; family Sulfurimonadaceae; genus Sulfurimonas. Next base: position 13,318 of record WFPU01000096.1, on the reverse strand, counting down.
TGATTAATTAGAAACTAGACTCTAAATCAAGTTTAGAGTAACGTTGACTTCGTCATTCTGGACTTGATCCAGAATCTAATAGCTAATTAATCAGAGAGTTCAATTCTTATTTTTTATATCTTTATTTATGTTCACAAAAAACTGAAAATTTCGTCTTGTAAAGAGGAGTGATGCAAAATGTTTAAAATCATCAATATTTTCTCTAATACCATCAATAGTACTTACTTCTTTTGAATTTACTCGAAGTAATTTATCTCCAACTAATAATCCATACTTTTTAAATTCATCGCCAATTTTTAAGATTGTTAAATCATCACTAAAGTATAAACCTTTACTCTCTAAAAAAGTATCGCTTATATAACCGCCACCATATCTTTTTTTGATAGTTGTATCTATTGTTAAAAACTTAGAATCTCTTTTGATTTTAACTTTTATTTTTTTATTAAGTTTTGAAAATAATATTTTTCTCATAAATTCAGCACTATTTTTTACTTTATAATTATCAATTGAAATTATGCAATCACCTTTTTTAAACTTCATTGAATCATCAAAAGGGTCTACTCTTTGTACTATAATTAGATTTTTTTCATCATCTACGCGAACTCCGATATCACCATATTCAAGCTTTTTTGAATTCAAAAAATTATCGATATATTCTTTTTGAATTATCCCCTGAGGCGTTATCAATCCATCTAGTGCACAACAAGAATTAAGAAGTAAACTTGGTGTAGGTACTGTTTCATTAAAAGTTGCAAATTTGTTTAACCCTATCTGCTTTTTGAGGATTTTTCCCTCTATAACCATTTTGGAGGTTACAGCAGATGAGCCTAATGATAATTTATAATTTGTACGAAAAGGATGTTTGAATTTTTTATTGTCTTTAATTAGATATAGATTTAAAAAAGGATCATGCTTTAATATATTAGCATTTGGTTTAGCGTTTGAATAGATAAGTTTTTGATTTTTTAAGAGTGGAATTTGAAGAGTATTTACACCAATTGCATGTGAATCGATAATTTTTTGTTGGCAACCCTTATAGCCATCCGAACAAGCATATAGACTTATGAAAAGAGATGAAAGTGTAAGCAAAAGCTTTAACACTTAATTTCCCCCAAATGGATTGGTACCGCCCATACCACCAAGCATACCCAATGCTGAGTTTTCTTGATTTTTTTGAACCATTGCATAGGCATCATTCATTGCACCTATTAGTAGTATTTGTAGTGAATCTTTATCGTTAAGTAGTGAATCATCAATATTTAAATCAATAATCTCACCTCTACCGTTTATATTCACTTCAATCAAGCCACCGCCAGTTTTTACACTAAATGTTTTAGATTCTAATTCAGCCTTAAGCTTAGCTACATTGCCCTGCATGCCCTCAAGCATTTTAGTCATATCACCCATATTCCCAAACACTATATTTCTCCTAAAGCAGCAATAAAGTTACTGATTTGTTCAGTCACTTTGTCTTCGCCTATCGGCAAGAATTTATATTTATTCATTAGATAAAGTCCAATACTTCATCAATGTTGTTTTCATCATTTACTAAAACAACTCTTGGTTTGTATGTTTCTAAATCTTTTTGGGTATATGAGGCATAAGCAACAATGATAATTTTATCACCCTTGTGTACTTTTCTAGCTGCTGCACCATTTAAACAGATATCACGCTTACCGCGTTCTCCTAAAATAATATAAGTTGAAAAACGCTCACCATTATTGATATTTAATATCTCTACTTTTTGACCTACTCGCATATTTGAAGCTTCTAAAAGTTCTTCATCTATTGTGATTGAGCCAACATAGTTTAGATTTGCATCAGTAACAGTAGCACGGTGAATTTTGCTATAAAGCATCTCGATATTCATTTTTTCCTACATTCCCATCTGTGTTTTCATATCTGCTGGAGAGATTGCCTCATCCCATAGCTCAGATTCAATAACAAAATCTTCAACTACATTTCCACCAATAATATGTTCTTCTATAATTCTATCAATTTTTTCTTTAGTTAAAGCTGTATACATTATATGCCCCGGCTCTACTAACATAACTGGTCCAAATGAACAACGATTTAAACAAGCTGTGCGAACTGTTTGAACAGTACCCATAATACCCTCTTGCATAACTTTTTGAGCTAAATACTGAAAAAGTTGTTGAGACTCTGGATCTTGTTGAGATACACATGATGGTTTTGGCATTCCTGGAGGTGAAGATTGCTCACATTTAAACATATAAAAAGCTGGTTGTGGGATTCCCATATTAAATTCCTTTATTTCATATACAAAAAGCTCTTTTATTATAATTTTTCGGACTACATATTTTTTTTAAAAATATATGTTCCTCAAAATTATTAGCATTTTGCAAAATTTTTCGAAATTATATCTAAAATCATATTCTTTTAAGTTAAGAAAAAACTTTTTAGATATAATTCAATAAATTTTAAATTTAACGGGTACACTCATTTGAAAAAAATACTACTTTTAACAATTTTTATGACATCTCTTTTTGCAGATGCTAAAATGTATATAGGCGCTAATTATGGATCTTACAATGAAACTTTTTTTAGTGGAGCTGATACTACAACACTTACTGACACTATAAAAACTAAAATTGGATATGGAGTAAGAGACTCTTACGCTTTTGAGTTTTCACTTGAATATACTAAAAATAAAGAAAATATTTTCTCAGAAGCGGGGAGTAATGATAAGGATAAGATAGGTATTAATGTCGAATTATTAAAAGCTTTTGATTTTGATATCTATATAAATCCATTTTTTAAAGCTGGCTTTGGTGTTGGTAAACTTGACATAGGGCAACAAGGTACAGATATATATGGGAATATTAAAGAGGTAGATAGTTTAAGTTTTGGTTCATTTAATTTAGGAGTTGGAACTTTTATCCCTATTAATGAACACTTTGATATTGAAATAGGATATGAGTATAAATATTTAGCTTATGAAAATTTTGATACTACTACAACTAGTGAGAACAGAGGACCTATGTTTGAATCACATGCCAATGTTGGATATATCGGATTTAATGTAAGATTTTAAGTCAATAATATGCTTAAATATTTAGTAATTCTCTAACTATAACTCTGTCATCAAATGGTAGTTTTTTATCATATATTATTTGATGAGATTCATCGCCTTTTCCAAGAATTACAACAACTTCATCTTCTTCTTGGTCATCAAGTGCCATCTCAATTGCTTTTTTTCTATTTTCTTCAACTTTAACTATACTTTTATCATCAATACCATCTAGAATATCATTAATAATAGCTTGTGGTTCTTCATTTCTAGGGTTATCACTTGTTATATATACTTTTTTAGCTAACGAAGCTGCAACTCTACCCATAATTGGTCTTTTTGACCTGTCCCTATCTCCACCAGCCCCAAATACAACTAAAAGTTCTTTCTCTTTTAATGCATTTAAAACTTGTTGCATCCCATCTGGAGTGTGTGCAAAATCAACTATCACATTTGGTGCCTCACAAACTTGCTCCATCCTACCACTAACGCCAGCAAAACCATCGACTACCTCGGCAATCTCTTCAAGTTTTAAACCGGTTAAAATATGTGTAGCTGCAATTGCTGCCATTAAGTTATATAGATTAAAAAAACCATGCAAAGAAGCTGTAAATGGTACTATGTGTTGAAAATGTTGTATTATCCCACTACTTGCATTATTTAATGAATATGCCATAAGTCTATATGTAGATGGATTCTCTATGGAGTAAGTAAAAGTATTTTTAAAATTAAAAGAGGCACGAGGTTCATCTTTATTTATTAGTTTTTTACCTTCATCCTGAAAAAAACTATTTTTTATAGCAATATATTCTTCAATTGTTTTATGATAATCTAAGTGATCTTGGGTAATATTTGTAAGAATTTTTAGCTCAAAATCAAGTCCCTCTATACGCTTTTGAGCGATGGCATGTGAACTTACTTCCATTATAAAAAATTCACATTGAGCAAGTACCGCTTGATAAATATGTATATATGTATTTAATACAGATGGTGTTGTAAGGGTCTTGCCCTCCATAATTTCATCATTCATAAAGAACCCACGCGTACCCTGCATAGCTACTTTTTTATCTAAATCAAGTAAAAATGAATATATCGCACTAGCTGTAGTTGTTTTTCCATTTGTGCCCGTTATTCCAATAATTTTTATTTTATCAATTCCAAAAAGAGTTGCGATATCTTCTATTTTTATAACAGAGTGAGCATTATTGTCTTTTGCATTTTGCAAATATTTTTCATTTTGATTCGTTAAAACAAAAGCCGTTTGTTCATCACAATCTCTAGAGTTTTCACTTACATATTTAAAATCTTGATCTGGTAACTCAATTTTCAATAATTTTACCTTTTGAAAGTTTCTTTAATAATTTTCGTAGGCTATTATCTGATGGATATGCAGCTAATGCACTCTCTAGATAATTAATTGCCATCTTATTAAAATCATGCTCAATTAAATTACTTAAAAAATCGATAAAATCTTCTTTTTTTGTAATTATTACTCTAGTTGAAAACATAATATTTTCAAAAGTTTCTTTAAAACTGTTTCCATCAGCAACTATATCTTTGAAATCTTGATAAAAAATCCCATCTTCATATTCAAGTCTATTACGCAATGGTTCTGTTAACATCTCATTTAAACTATCTATAGTACCATCCATATTAGATAACAAATCACTCATAATACTATCAGCTTGCTCACCATCTTCTTCTTTTAATATTTCATAATAGTCAAACAGTGCTTCAGCACCACCCTCTCCACTCATAGCCATCTCTGAGAGTATAACCCCATTGTACGCTTCTTTTGAATTGGGATAATTTTGTAATACTACTGCAAATTTCTCCAATGCGTTTTCAAATTCTGCTTTAGAGAAGCTATCTTTTGCTTGTGATAATGTCTTGTATTTACTAATAATACTCATAACTTATCCTTTGCTATAAATTTTGTATATCATTTTCCATCCCAATTGGTACATTTACTACTGTTAATTCTGGATGGATATCCATACGAAGTTGACGCTCAACACCATACTTTAAAGTAGTACCACTACTTGCACATCCTATACATGCACCTTTAAGTTGCACATATACACTACCATTTTTTACAGCGATAAAATCAATGTCTCCACCATCTAAAGCAATAGATGGTCTCACTTTGTCAATAACAGATTTAACTGGATTGATAAGCTCTTCATCAGTAAACGGAATCATTTTTTTCCTTATATATTATCATATTAATTATAGTATCATAAGATATGATAAAAGGGCTTAACAAGTAATAAAATTAATATGCTAAACTCATAACTTCATCTACATAAGATGATTTTCTCATCCCAACCGCAATGTAATCTACATCGTCATTGTTTAGTAAATAGTTTAATGCACATATTTGCATACTTTGTTTACACCCTTTAAACTCTTCTTCTAGGGCTGTTTTTGTTTTTTTTGCACATTCATATTTAACCATTTTTTTATACTCTGATAAAAACATATCTATAATGGTTAAGATTGTTTGAGCATTTTGCTCATCCATAGCTTTTAAGCATTTTTGAATATGGGGGATTGCATTGGTATAAAGAAATGTTTCATAATCACCAATCCAACCAAATTTATGTTTGGATTCATCTAATTGATCTATCAAATTATATAATGGTTTTAACTCATCATTATCAGTAACATCTAAAAGTTCATTAAGATGATGATAATACTCTGCTGATTCATCATAATCAGCCAATCTGTATACTTGGTTGTTTGCTAATGCATTTAATGGGCGATTCGCTATCACTCGAAGATTATTACTTTTTGCCCACGAAGCACAAACCAAACCCTCCTTTTCAACTAGATTTATAGGGAGTTCGATAGTTGTAAAGCTATGTTGTTTATTTTTTAACTCATCCGCTGCATTTTCAGCTAAAATTATTAAATCTTCATAAGGTAAAAATTTATCATCACTGTGTAAACAGGAAAAACTCTCAGAACTTATTCCGTATGATTTTATTTTTTCTGATTTAACTAAGCTTTCACACTCTAAAAAAGTATCAAAAATCACTCTATTCATCTCATCTAGTCTATCATCTTTATTCGTTCCATCTTCAAGTAATTTAAATAATATAGCTTCAGGATTTTCAATCATAAAACAATCAATATAATCTAATTCTAAATTTTTTAAACTCCTCTCTAGGGCCTCTGTTGGATCTGAATTAACATCAAATTTAGTTACTATCTCAATATTATCTATAACATCATCCCCAAACTCTCTAAAAGCTAAAGCAATCGCCTTATGAGCATCACCATCCATATATGAAATAGATGTATCAATCATAGTTATGCCAGATTTTATAGCCTCTTTTAAAGCTTGTATATGTTGTGGGTTATGTTGTGAAATTCTTTGTGTACCAAATGCGATATTTGCCATCTATTCTCGCTTTATAAAATATATGGGGAAATTTAAAGGGGTTTAACATGCAGAAAATTTCTGCATGTTAAATTAACGTTTAATTATACTAGTTCAATAAACGCCATAGTCGTAGCATCACCACGGCGAATTCTAGTTCTAGTAATTCTAGTATATCCACCAGCACGATCAACATACTTAGGAGCTATTTCATTTACTAAAGTTTTAGTTGCTTCTTTGCTTTGAAGTGATGCAAATACTGTTCTATGAGCATTTGAATCACCCTTTCTTGCTACCGTAATAAGCTTTTCAACATAAGAACGAAGTTCTTTTGCTTTAATCGCAGTAGTCTCAATTTTACCATGTTCAATTAACGAAATACTAAGGTTTTTAAGTAAAGCAGCACGGTGTGCACTTGTACGACCTAGTTTACGGTATCCATGACGATGTCTCATCTGTAATTCCTTATTTTTCTTCTATTTGTTTTTTTAATGCGTTAGCAACGTCATCAGCAAGACTTGCACCAACTTCATAGCCAAATTCTTGAACCTTTTCAACTATCTCATCATAAGATTTTTTACCAAGGTTTTTAACGTTTTTAAGATCATTTACACTCATAAGTGCAATTTCACCAATCAAAGTGATTTTTGATCGATCAAGACAGTTAAAACTTCTAGCACTTAATCCTAAAGAATCAATATGTGTGCTAAGTTTTTTCAAATCAGGAGACTCTTCAACTCTTTTAATTGTAGTTGGAGCTTTTACGCTTATTTCTGAGTTAAATACAGCTAGTTGAGCATACATAACTTCTAAAGAGTTTCTAAATGCATCTACTGGTGAAATTTGTCCATCAGTTCTAATATTTAATACAACTCTTTCAAAGTTAGGATTATCCTCTACTAGTACATTTTCAATCTTATATGTAACACTACGAACAGGGGTAAAAAATGCATCAAGTGCAATATATCCATCTTCTAACTCATCTGAAGTATCTTCACTAGGGACATATCCAATACCTTGAGCTATCTTAATTGTAAAATTAAGAGTTGAATCTTCATTTAAAGTAGCTAAATGAGCATCTGGTGTTACAATATCAATATCATCATTAATTAGGTCATTCCCCTTTATTATACATGGGCCTACAAAATTGTAATTTACCTCAGCTTCTTCTGCTTCATCATCATTTATTTTAAAACGAATCTCTTTTAAATTAAGAATAAAATCAGATATATCTTCAAGCATACCACGAACAGAGTCAAACTCATGTTTAGCACCCTCAATTTTGATAGCAACTGGGGCATAACCAACTGAACTACTTAATAAAAAACGGCGAAGTGGGTGAGCCAAAGATATAGCATATCCAGTTTCAAATGGATATGCTATTATATTAGCTTCATTCTCACTTATTTGCTCTACTTCAAATTGTTGTGGAGCAAGTGGTGTAGTCTTAATTTTTTTCATACATACGCCTTTTTATTTTTTATTTCGAGTAAAGTTCAACGATTAAACGTTCTTCAACTGGAATAACAACTTCATCGCGCTCTGGTAAACGAGTAAATATACCAAATACTTTATCAGCATCAATATCAACCCAAGGAGCTAAACCTGTTTGAGCTGTTAATTCCATAGCGCGTACAATTTGCGTATTTGTTTTTGATTTTTCTTTAACTTCAATCTTTTGACCCGGTTTTACACGGTATGAAGGAATATCAAGTTTTTTACCATCAACTAAAAAGTGACCATGCGTTACAAGTTGACGAGCAAATCTACGAGTAGATGCGAATCCCATTCTATAAACTACATTATCAAGTCTTCTTTCAATAAGCGTTATAAGATTTGTACCTGTATTACCCTCTATCCTTTTTGCTTCAACAAATAATGCACGAAATTGCTTCTCAGATACACCATACATGAATTTTGCTTTTTGTTTTTCATTAAGTTGTAAACCATACTCAGAAACTTTCTTACGTCTTTGACCATGTTGACCAGGACCGTATGGTCTTTTTTCTAATGCTGATTTACCTGCTAAACGACGCTCACCTTTAAGGTTAAGGCTTACTCCAAATCTTCTTTCGATTTTTTCTACTGGACCTCTATATCTTGCCATCAGTAATCTCCTTAAACTCTACGGCGCTTAGGCGCACGACAACCATTGTGTGGTAATGGTGTAACATCTTTCATAAATGTAACACGAATCCCTTCAATAGCACCAACAGCTTTAACTGCAGTTTCACGACCTGAACCAGGACCTTGAACTTTAATACCAAGTTCTTTTATACCATGTACTTGTGCTTTTGCAACTGCATCTTCAACAGCAGCTTGTGCAGCAAATGGAGTTGACTTTTTAGAACCCTTAAAACCAAGTGAACCAGCAGAACTCCAAGCAATCATGTTACCCATCTCATCTGTAATTGTTACAAGTGTATTGTTAAATGATGCAGCTATGTGGCAGATGCCACGTGCAATATTTTTCTTTACAACTTTTTTTCTAACAGCTTTTCTTTTTGCCATAATCTATCCCTTACGCTGCGCCGACAGTTTTACGTTTACCCTTACGAGTACGCGCATTTGTCTTAGTTTTTTGACCACGACATGGAAGACCACGACGGTGACGAAGCCCTCTATATGAACCTAAGTCCATAAGTGCCTTAATATCCATTGCAACTTTCTTACGTAAATCACCTTCAACCATATGGTTAGCACGGATCTCTTTTGTAATTGCTGCTACATCATCTTCGCTTAATTCGAAAACTCTTTTGTTATAATCAATACCTGTAGCATCTAAAATTAGACGTGAAGCATGAACACCAATACCATAGATGTATGTTAAACCATACTCTACTCTTTTCTTTTTAGGTAAATCTACACCTGAAATACGAGCCATGGTTATCCTTGTCTCTGTTTATGTTTTTTAACTTTGCAAATTACTCTTACAATGCCTTTTCTCTTGATAACTTTACAGTCATCGCACATCTTCTTAACTGAAGCTCTTACTTTCATAGTAAGTCCTTGTATGTTTGTCTTTGCTGTATTGAGGCAGTTATTATTATTCCCTCGAAACCCTAACTAGTCCGGCTTATCAGTCACTAAGGTACACCATTTGGTGAGAATAATTTAAATGCCAATACTTTTATATACATTATAAATATATATAAAAATACTCAACTTTTATGTTAAAACAGCAAAGCGAACGCGTATTGTATCCAAAATAAGGTAAAAAATTTATTAAGAGCAATAGTGACAGGATTGTGACTAATTTTGTTATGGTTTTTTAACTCATTTTTATATAAAATTTTCCAAACGGTTTATAGGAATTAGTTATGATTGAAAACATATTAAAAAGAGATGGAACTCATAAAGAATTTGTTGCATTTAAGATAGAAGATGCAATCAAAAAAGCATTTAAAAGTGAAAATACTACTTATGATAGTTCAATATTTTTTAACGTTCTTGAAAAACTAAAAAATAAAAGAGTAGTCGCTGTTGAGGATATTCAAGACTCAATTGAGAACGAGTTATATAAAGCCAGATATTTTGATGTTATGCGTTCATTTATACTCTATCGCCACATGCATAAAATGCAAAGAGATAACCTACTTGAAGAAGACACTACATATATTAACTCTACTCAAACTGTTGAAGAGTATATTAATGGAAGTGATTGGCGTATTAAAGCTAATTCAAATACGGGTTACTCAAATGCAGGACTTGTAAACAATACAGCTGGAAAAGTTATAGCAAATTACTGGTTAGATAAAATCTATTCTAAAGAAGAGGGTTATGCCCATAGAAATGGTGATTATCATATTCATGATTTAGATTGTTTAACTGGTTACTGTGCTGGATGGAGCTTAAGAGTACTTCTTGATGAAGGATTTAATGGTGTTCGTGGAAGAGTTGAAAGTGATGCCCCTAGACACTTTCGTGAAGCTCTTGGCCAGATGGCAAACTTTTTAGGGATTCTTCAAAGTGAGTGGGCTGGCGCTCAAGCTTTTTCATCGTTTGATACATATTTAGCTCCATATGTATTTAAGGACAAACTTCCATACAAAGAGGTCAAAAAAGCTATTCGTAGCTTCATCTACAATCTAAATGTTCCAGCTCGTTGGGGTCAATCTCCTTTTACAAATGTAACAATTGATTGGACTGTACCACAAGACTTACAAGATCAAATCCCCACATCGATGCAAAATCATCTATTTAAAGATTTATTAGATAGTGAACTTGAAGCAGAAGCTGCACAACGTGGTTGTGATAATTTGGAAGATATGACATATAAAAATTTTCAAAAAGAGATGAATTTAATAAACAAAGCTTATTATGAAGTGATGACTGAGGGTGATAAAACTGGTCAACCTTTTACTTTTCCAATACCAACTGTAAACATTACAGAAGATTTTGATTGGTATGGTGAAAACACTGATGTACTTTTTGAAAATACTGCAAAAATTGGTTCATCATACTTTCAAAATTTTATAGGGTCTCAATATAAGCGTGATGAAGATGGAAATCTTGTGGAAAATGAGGAAGCGTATAAACCAGGGCATGTAAGAAGTATGTGTTGTAGATTACAACTAGATTTACGTGAACTTCTAAAACGTGGTGGTGGGCTTTTTGGAAGTGCTGAGATGACTGGAAGTATTGGTGTTGTTACATTAAATATGGCTAGACTTGGTTTTTTACACAAAGGAGATAAAGAAGCATTGTTGCTTAGACTTGACCAACTAATGAATCATGCTAAAAATACTTTAGAGAAAAAAAGAGTATTTATTCAAGATTTATATGATCGTGGATTATTCCCTTACACTAAGAGGTACTTATCAGGATTTAACAACCATTTCTCAACTATTGGGGTAAATGGTATGAATGAGATGATAAGAAACTTTACTTCTGATGGTATGGATATCTCCTCTGATGAGGGTATAGAATTTGCAACTGATATTTTAAACCATATGAGAGATAGGATGGTTGAATATCAAGAGGCTACTGGAAATCTATATAACCTTGAGGCAACACCAGCTGAGGGGACTACATATAGATTAGCCAAAGAAGATAAAAAGAGATATGGTGATTCTATAATTCAAGCAGGAATGGGTGAAAATATCTACTATACGAACTCTTCACAAATCCCTGTTGAATTAACAGATGACCCATTTGAGGCATTAACACTTCAAGATGATTTGCAAACAAAATATACTGGTGGAACGGTATTACACCTTTACATGAAAGAAAAAATTAGTTCAACTGAAGCTTGTAGAATGTTAGTTAAAAATGTAATTTCAAACTATAGGCTACCTTATATCACAGTTACACCACTATTTTCAGTGTGTCCAAAACATGGGTATATCTCAGGTGAACATGAGTTCTGTCCAAAATGTGATGATGAGTTAGTAAATGAATACAATAAAGAGGAGAAAGTATCATGAGTAAAACAGAAATATTAAATAAGTTAAATGACAAAAGACAAAAGTGTACAGTATATACAAGAGTTATGGGTTACCATAGACCTATAGAGAGTTTTAATGTAGGGAAAACGGGTGAGCATAGACAAAGAAAACAGTTTATTCAACACTAACTTTATATATGATATAACTAAATTTTCACATCTTGATTATACAGATCACTTATCTTGTATAGTTTGGTTTAGTGGGTGCAATATGAGGTGTGATTATTGTTATAACAAAGATATCGTTTTTGCTAAAGATGGAAACTATTCATATAGCAATACTCTTAGTTTTTTAAAGACAAGAGTTGGCTTGCTTAATGGTGTAGTTCTCTCTGGTGGTGAAGCAACTACACATAATCTAATAGAATTTGCTCAAGAGATAAAAAAACTTGGATTTTTAATTAAGTTAGATACCAATGGTATTAATTTTAACTCTATAAAAGAGTTAGTAGATTTGAATTTACTGGATTTTATAGCGCTTGATTATAAAGCACCTAAAGATAAATTTCTCAAAATCACACATTCGAATAGGTATAATGGATTCTCAAAAACACTAGATTTTCTAATTAAAAGTAATATAAAATTTGAAGTTAGAACAACCATCCATAATGATTTACTAGATGTTGATGATATAAATATTATTATTGATGACTTGATTCAAAGAGGATATAAAAACAATTATTACCTGCAAAAATTTCTAGCTACTGAGAATAATATTTCAGGTATAACTACATCAAAAAAATCTTTTGATAAATCATTACTCTCTAAAGAGCTAAATTTAGTTTGGAGATGAAGCAGCTATTTGATACCCTTCACCCTTAAAATTAAGTATTAAATTCTTTGATGTTTTTGCTCTGAGTCTTCTTATAAAAGTTCTAAGTCGCTCGTCACTAACATCTTCACCTATCCATAGTTTACTTTTTATTGTTTCATCACTTACATTTCTTTTGCCATCTATATTTTGAAGCAATAATTGGATAAATGTATTTTCTTTTTTTGTAAGAGATACAAATCTAGCATTTTTATATAAACTTTTTGTAGTTAAATTAAATGAAAAATCTTCTTCCAACTCAATCACTTTACTTTCAAAATTTTCACTAATTGAACTAATATATTCTAGTAACTCATCTGGATCAAATGGTTTAATAAGGTATTTAACTACACCAATATCAATCGCATCTAAAAACTTATCAGTATCACTAAAAGCACTAAGAATAATGATAGGAACATTAGCGTTGAGTTTTTTTATCTTTTTTGCCATCTCTAAGCCTGTCATTTTTGGCATAGTAATATCCGTAATAACAATATCTGGAGTGATATTTGAAAACATTTCAAGCCCTTCTTCTCCATCATAAACAATTGTAAAACTATGAAAATTATCCCCAATTGCATCTTTTAATAGTGTTGCTAATTTTTCTTCATCTTCAACAAGTAAAATTTTTAATTTTTTTAATAT
>WFPU01000095.1 GCA_015487435.1 Sulfurimonas sp. | reverse complement strand
CTAGACCCTAAATCAAGTTAGGGTGACGTTAACTTCGTCATTCTAGACTTGATCCAGAATCTAATAGCTAATTAATCAGAGAGTTCAATTTATTAATATAAAAAGGGGAACTATGAAATCACAATACTTACCAAAAAAAGAAGGTCTTTACAATCCAGAATTTGAACATGATGCCTGTGGAGTAGGTTTTGTTGCTCATCTTAAAGGGGATGCATCTCACGATATTGTACAAAAAGGTCTTACACTTTTAACAAACCTCGAACATCGTGGTGCTGTTGGAGCTGAAAAAAATTCAGGTGATGGTGCAGGTATACTGACACAGATGCCAGATAAATTTTTACGAAGAGTTCTTAAAGAGGATGGTATTGATCTTCCAGAATTTGGTCACTATGGGGTGGGTGTTGTATTTCTTCCAAAAGATCCACAAGCTTATGCAGAATGTAAAACGATTGTTGAAAACTGTATAGAAGAGCTTGGACAAGAGTTTATTGGTTGGAGAAGAGTCCCAACGGTAAATGAGTCTTTAGGTGACACAGTTAAAGCAGTTGAACCATATGTACATCAAGTAATAATCAAACGAAATCCTGAATTAGAAGATGCTGAAGCGTTTGAGCGTAAACTTTTTGTTATTCGTAAATATGCACAGACACAAGTAACAGCTTCACCGATTAATGGTACAGGATATTTTTATATGCCTTCTATGTCATATAAAACTATCTCTTACAAAGGTCAGCTTATTACAGAGCAACTACCTCTTTTCTTCGCTGATTTAAGTGAACCAGATTATGAATCAGCTATTGCTTTAGTTCACAGTCGTTTTTCAACAAATACTTTCCCTTCATGGCCATTAGCACAACCATTTCGTTATATTGCACACAATGGGGAGATAAATACTCTACGAGGAAATATCAATTGGATGAGAGCACGCCAGTCAATGCTTAAATCAAAACTATTTAGTGAAGATGAACTTAACAAAATCTATCCATTTCTCATCAATGAAGCTAAAGGCTCAGACTCATCTGTACTTGACAATGTTATTGAATTATTGACATTAGCTGGTCGCCCTCTTCCCCATGTTATGATGATGATGATTCCAGAAGCTTGGAAAGATGAAGAGATGGATGATAAGCGTCGTGCCTTTTATGAGTATCATGCTACATTTATGGAACCTTGGGATGGTCCAGCTTCTGTTGCTTTTACTGATGGAAAAATTGTTGGTGCGACACTAGATAGAAATGGTCTTCGTCCATCACGATACTGTCTAACAAAAGACAATATTTTAGTTATGGCATCAGAACAAGGTGCATTAGAATTTGCTACCGATGAAATAGTTTTAAAAGGAAGACTACAGCCAGGTAAGATGTTTTTAGCAGACTTAGAACAAGGTCGTATCATTAGCGATGATGAGATTAAAGCAGATATCTCCAGTGGTCATGACTATGGCAAATGGATAGAAAAGCAGAAAATAAACCTAGATGATTTAGCACTAAATCATGAGGTAAAACAACCAAATCATAAAACTATCTTACAGCGTCAAAAATGTTTTGGATATACACAAGAAGATTTAAAAGTTGTCCTAACACCAATGGCAAATACAGCTTATGAAGCAACAGGTTCAATGGGTAACGATGCAGCACTTTCAGTACTCTCAAATGCTTCAATTAATCTTTACAACTATTTTCATCAACTCTTTGCTCAAGTAACAAATCCTCCAATTGATCCAATTAGAGAGGATTCGGTAATGAGTCTGACTTCATATATTGGACCTCAAGGAAACCTTTTTCAAGAAGTAGATGAGGATAGAAAGTTTATTAAACTAGAATCACCTATTTTAACTAATAAGCAGTTTGAAAAACTTAACGGTGTAAATGAGTTTAATTTCCGTGCTAAAAAAATCTCTATTCTTTTTAATTCTACTAAAAAAGGCTCAATGAAAGAAGCACTAGACTCCGTCGTAATACAAGCAAGCGATGCAGTTAAAGATGGGTTTCAAGTAATTATTCTCTCAACAAGAGGCATCTCTAAAAAACAAGCGGCAATTCCTACTCTATTAGCAACAAGTGCTGTACATCATCATTTGATTAACGAGGGTATCAGAACAAATTGTGGTTTAGTTATTGAGACAGGTGAAGCAAGAGAGATTCATCATTTTGCTACGCTTATTGGTTATGGAGCTAATGCTATTAACCCTTATTTGGCATTTGAAACTATTGAAGATATGCGTAAACGTAAATTAATTGATGAAGATATTACTCAAGA
>WFPU01000094.1 GCA_015487435.1 Sulfurimonas sp. | reverse complement strand
TTAATTGCAAACCTCCGTTAAAAATACCACTTCTAAAATTCACAAAGTCTCTAAAAGTTACATACTCAAACCTCACACTTGCAGCTTCTTTGCGATTAAAAGAGCCAAACTTTGAAAACTCAAAACTAGTAAAGGCATCACAAGTGGTTTTGTACATAAAAAACTCAGTGAAAGAACAATTTAATAACTCAAAGATTGACTCAAAAGAGCTGTACATGATTCGCATCTCTTGGACAGTCACTTTTTCCATCTCAAATTTACTCTTAAAGAGACACTGATTAATATCAAAATCTTCGATACTGATGTATTTAAGAATAAGTTCTGCATCATGTGTACATTTTTGAAAGGAAAGTATTTCTATATTTCCTTTAAAGTGGGTAGTATTTTGAAATAAAGGCTTTTTAAAAACACTGTTTGTAAGCTCAAGCTCTGTAAAAGAACAGTCCATAAATTGAGAATGTTCTAAGTATATATTCTCTTCACTACTTGAACAACTTACTCTATCTTGAAAATCACAACATTGATAGATCACATTATCCACATTTTCAAGCATTGCATAATTTTGCAAGTTCCAACAGTCATAAAACTCGCAATCTTGAAAAAACACTTTAACATCAGGTAACTCCATCCATGCTACATAAAATTTACAATAATTAAAATGTATTTTTCCTAACTTCTGTAACAATGGCATGTAGTTCCAGCTGTCTCGTTCATCATACACTGGAAATGCGATATGATTTAATACGATAGTAACATCTCTTATTTTTGCTTCTAAAAACTCATCAATAGGCAACTCATCTCTTAAATAAGCAGATATATTTTCTCTATTAAACTTTTCATCTTCTTCACTATAAGCAAAGAATGCATCTAAAATATAATTTAAAAGCTCTTGTTTGAATAGATCTAATTCCTCCCATGCCATATGATAATCATGTTGAGCATCCTCTTTTGAACAATGCAATATACACTTATCGTGATGTTTATGTGCTGGTAGCGAGCATTTAGCATAACTCTTTATATTACATACTTTACTCATTGAACTCTCTCACATCAATTTTCCCAGTAACTACAGCATTAATCAGTGCTGTTCGTCTCTCTTTGAGGAGTTCTATCGCTTTAGTGGATTTGGTAATAAGGGTGTCTGTTTTGGAGGTTTTGTCATCAAGGTAATTCGCTATTGCTTGTTGCTCTTCCAAAGGTGGTG
This sequence comes from Sulfurimonas sp., assembly GCA_015487435.1. Classification (GTDB taxonomy): domain Bacteria; phylum Campylobacterota; class Campylobacteria; order Campylobacterales; family Sulfurimonadaceae; genus Sulfurimonas. Next base: position 2,432 of record WFPU01000094.1, on the reverse strand, counting down.
ATAATACAGGGAGTTGCTTTAATATATCTTGTCCTAATGAAGCTCTTGTCACTAGGTTTAGTTGCTCCTCAAAGAAAGCTTGTGCTTGACCAGTTCGAAAATAATATTTAGAAAAATGTTCATTGAGAATTTTAGATAGTTGGCGGAATCTTATGGTAAAGCCAGAAAAAGTTGCTTTTTCAATCGTTTTTATACATGTTGAAGCCATACCAATATCATCTATTGTTTCGGATGTTCTGGTAAAAAAAATATCTCCTGTTTTAACAGAATATATATCTTGATCTTCTTTAGTAGATTTTGCTAATCCAGAGACTTGTTGAGGAAGTATAGCATTATTGTATATGTCGCTATAGTTTACAAACGGATATCCTGAACCAAAATACTCTCGACCTTTACTTATACCATTTTGGAGTCTTCCAATATATCGAAGAGGTATGTTCCTCCAATGCTCAGGAATCTCCCCTAACCACTCTACAGCACTATCTTTCATCTTTACATCAGGGTTAAGCCCTTTGGTGACTGCGTGAGAGATGAGGGCTTGGCGTTTCTCTTTAAGGAGTTCTATAAGTTTTTCTTGTTTTTGGATGAGGGTGTCTATTTTTACTGTGGCTTTATCGAGGTAGTTGGCTATGGCTTTTTGTTCTTGAAGTGGTGGTAAATATAAATTAAGATCATTCAATTTTTCTAATCTTAAATTGATTCGTGTAAATCCATTACCTTGTATAGATAATAATTTTCGATACATATCTCCATGTAATAAATAATTTAAAAATTTAGGAAAAATATCTTTATCAAGAAGTCTAAAACCTTTACAAAAACTGTTAAGATATAATTCTTTAACTTCAAAATCCAATAAAGATGATTTTCCTAAATCCTCGTAATCTTCGGAACTCATTAAAAAAAATAAATCATCTTTTTTGGCTCTATTTTGTTCTTCTCCCTCATTGATTACAACTAAACCAAAATAATTGTCTTCGATATACATACTTTTTGCGATATTTGTAAATGGAATAAATGGTTTACTTAGCTTATTGTCCTCATCATTAAAATCTTTACCTGCTTTACCAGACAATCCTCCATACGTAAAACCCAAAAATTTTAATTTTGTTTTATTCCAATCTTCAGGAATCTCCCCCAACCATTCAACCCCACTATCCTTATATTTAGGATACTTCTTATATCTCACGAAGCATCTCCATTATCTCTTTAGTAAGTGTTTCAAGTTCAGTATCTATCTCTTCTAATCCTCGTGGCGGCTTGTACTCATAAAAGTGCCTGTTAAACGGTATCTCATACCCTACGATGCCTACTTTACCATCTTTTTTATCGCACTTTTTCTCATCTATCCAAGCCAGTGGTACATGAGGCTTAACTTCTCGCTCAAAATACTCATAGATATCCTCTTTGAGGGGAATGTTTTCAGAGTCTCTGAGGTCTGGATTTGGCTCTAAATTACCTTTTTTATCTCTACACAACTCTGCTTTATCATCATGTTCACTTAGATGTTTTTGTAAGAGTTTTAGTTGTGAGGCTGTAAGTTTAACACCTAAAAGCTCTATGAACTTATCGCGTGAGCTGATTTTGTCGTCTTCTATATTTTTAAGTGTTTCCAAAATCTCATTTCGTAAAGCTTCATCAAGCTTTTTAAAGGCTTTATCGGCTTTTAGTAGTTCTAATCTCTCTTCATCATGAGGAAAAAAGCTAAGCTGTAGAGGTCTCTCAACTGTGATGCGACGGTATCCAAAGTCTGTTGTATCGAAGATTTTACACACTTTTGAGCTTTCAAACTTTCCATAGATACGAGTAATATCCTCGATGCTCTCTTCACTGAGCAACTTGCGTTTACTTCCAAGCGATTTTCGCATAGACTCACCCATGTTACTTGCATTTATGAGTGCTACTTTGTTTTTTCTACTTTTATCTTTATGATTAGAAAGTATCCAGATGTATGTGGCAATACCGGTGTTAAAAAACATATCATTAGGCATAGCAACTATCGCTTCAACGAGGTCATTTTCTAAAACATAGCGACGTATCTCACTCTCACCACTTCCAGCACCTCCCGTAAAAAGAGGTGAACCGTTTAAGATAATCCCTATACGGCTTCCACCCTCGTCCACTGGACGCATTTTAGAGATAAGGTGGAGTAAAAAGAGTAGCGAACCATCACTCACTCTAGGTAGTCCTGGCCCAAAACGACCATTGTAACCTTTGAATTTATGCTCATCTTTTATAACTTTTTCAACTTTTTTCCACTCAACACCAAAGGGTGGATTAGAGAGCATATAGTCAAATTTTTCTAAAGGGAGTTGATCATCACTGAGGGTGTTTCCATACTTGATGTTCTCTACTGCTTGCCCTTTAATGAGCATATCAGCCCTACATATTGCATACGACTCGGGGTTAAGTTCCTGCCCAAATGTTACAAGCTT
>WFPU01000093.1 GCA_015487435.1 Sulfurimonas sp. | reverse complement strand
TCAGTCTCTCTAGATATGATAGTCCCTCAAACAACAAAAAATATAAAAGTAGAAGAAAAAAAAATAGAACAAATAAGTGAAGAGATAGAGAGTGATCTTAGTATTGACGATCTTTTTAGCGATGTAACTACAAAAACTATTAAAAAGAAAAAAGAAAAAAAGATTGATAATAAAAGATTTCAAGAACTTACTAAACTGCTAAAAACTGCTAAGCTAAATGAAGTAGATTCATTAAATGATAAAATAAATTCAATTCAAGATTCAAATATTGCTAAAGAGACAAAACAAAGTTCTACAGCAGATGAAGTTAATGAATATTTAGCTAAAATTCAAGCAATAATATATAAAAACTTCAATCCACCTCAAAATACTCAAGGTAAATCTGCAAAGGTAGTAATTGAACTTAGTGCTGTTGGTAAAATAATAGACTTTAGAGTTTTGAGTCCATCAGATAATGAAGATTTTAATAAAGAACTTAATAAGATAAAAGATAGATTATATGGAACTTTGTTTCCGCGTAATCCAGATAATAAACAATTTAGATTAATTACAATTATTAGATCCAAGGAATAAACATGAAGATTTTACTTTCAATATTAATAACAATTACATTTGTATTTGCTAGTGATGCAACTATAGAGGTAATAAAAAAAATTGACTCATTACCATCTATAGCGCTAGAAGATGGTTCTAGCCATAAAGATGAAACATTTAAAATGAAGTTTTTTAAATCATTAGTTGCCGATTTAAATGTAATATCATTGTTTAATGTAGACAGACGCAAGTTTAATAATGAATTTGATACTAACGATGTTGATGTTTTAAATAAAAATGTAAATTATGTTTTAAAATATAATTTGAGCGAAAATGATCGTTCAGGTTTTAGTATTAAAATTAAAATGATTAAAAATAATGAAGTTGTTCTAGCAAAAAACTATAAAGTTTCAAACTCTAAGAAATATATGTTTGTTGCTCATACAATAGCTTATGAAATAAATAATTATATGGGTGGACCATCAATAGAGTGGATAAAAAAGAAGGTTATATTTTCTCGTGTAGTAGCCCCAAAAAAATCTGAAATTGTAATTGCTGATTATACTTTATCTTATCAGCATATAGTTGTAAAAGGTGGATTTAATCTGTTTCCAAAATGGTCATCACCTAAGCAAAATGGATTTTACTATACATCACTAAATGAAGTTAAACCAACTCTTAAACATGTTAATACGAGGACTGCAAAGATAACTAATATTATCTCATCTGAGGGGATGATGATTTGTTCAGATGTAAACTCAAATGGAACAAAATTACTTTTAACAATGGCTCCAAATGGTCAACCTGATATATATTTATATGATGTTAAAACAAAAAAAATAAAAAGAATCACAAGATATAAAGGGATAGATGTTAGTGGTCAATTTATGGGTAATGATAAAATAGTATTTGTTTCAAACCGTTTAGGATATCCAAATATCTTTTCAAAAAGTCTTAATAAAAGCGATATTGAACAAATGGTATATTATGGAAAAAGTAACGCTGCATGTACAGCTAATGGGGAGTATATAGTATATAAAGCTCGTGAGAGTTCAAATGCATTTTCTAAAAATACTTTTAATCTTCATATAATATCTACTAAAACAGATTTAATAAGGCGTTTGACTGCAAGTGGAATAAATGAATTTCCAAGGTTTTCTCGTGATGGAGATGCTGTTTTATTTATAAAAAATTATAAAAGTCAAAGTTCAATAGGTATTATTAGACTAAATCATAATAAAAACTACTTATTTCCACTAAAATACGGAAAAATACAAGCAATGGACTGGTAATAGCATAATATAATTTATTATTAATGTTATTTTGATACAATCCGTTAATTGAATTAAAAAAAAGGTATAAGACATGAAAAAAGCAATTATCTCTAGTGTGGCAATGGCACTGTTATTATTAACAGGTTGTAGTAACAATCCAACACCAAATAAATCTAGTAGCCAAAATCAAGCCAAAGAAGTTCCTGCAGTAGAGACTGAAACTGTATCTGAAGAAAATGCAAGTGTTATTAATGAAAATACTAATACTAATGCTGATAGCAATGAGATGAATATGGCTTCACTTGAAGATAAGATGAAATCTATTTATTTTGCTTTTGACAAATTTAATATTAGCACAAAAATGCAACCTGTAGTTTCTGCAGATGCAAAAATAGCAAATGGCGATGCTGGTCAGTTTATGATTAAACTTGAGGGAAATTGTGATGAATGGGGAAGTGATGAGTATAACTTTGCGCTTGGACTAAAACGTGCAGACGCTGTTAAAAAAGCATTAGTAGCTGAAGGTGTAGAAGCTAAGCGTATCACAATGGTAAGTTATGGCGAATCAAATCCTACATGTAGTGATAAAACACGAGAATGTTGGACAAAAAATCGTCGCGTTGATTTTAAACTTCTTCCGTAGTATGTAATATATGAATAATAAGTTAGTTGCATATTTAACTGCTTTAATATTCACTAGTTTAACTCTTTATGCAGAGCCTTCTGCATTTGGAGCTGGTGATATGGATATCCAAAATCCATATGGTTTAACACCAGAGGAACAAATTCTTCTTAAGGTCAAAAAAAATCTTAAAAAAGTTATTGTAAAAAATAATAATCAATCAAATGAAGTAGAATCATTAAGAGATAGAATTGATGGACTGCAAGATGTTGTTGAAAGTTTAGGGCGTAATGCTCATAAAAACAAGCAAAATATGAAAAATCTTGCACAGCAAAATATTGATAGAATTAGTAATATAAATGAATTTGAAACTAGATTGACTGAGATAAATGAAAGAACTATTGAACAAATTACTAAAATCAATTTAGCAATTAATGAATTAAGTACAATAGTTGATACAATTAATAAAAACTATGTATCAAAAAAAGAGTTTAATTCTTTGGTTAACGATGTAAATAAATTTAAGCAGTTAGTAGCAAAAGAGTTAAAATCTACGACAAGTAAAAATACTGTTTCTTCTTCTAAATCTACAGGTGATATAGCAACAGAAGCTAAAGCATATTATGATAAAAAGTACTATACTAAAGCAATAGAATTATATACTTATCTGATT
>WFPU01000092.1 GCA_015487435.1 Sulfurimonas sp. | reverse complement strand
GATTAGCTGTTGTAACAATACCAAATAACGGTGAAACAGAACTATCTATAATACTTCCTAAAAAAGCAATTATAGAGATACAAAAATTATTTTTTGATAACATAGAACTTTATTATGATGAAACAAATCTTATAATTCATTCAAAGCAATATACATTTTTTACAAAACTTATAAATGGAAAATTTCCAGAATATTCCAGAATTATTCCAAAAGATATTACAAATAACTTAACTTTACCAAAATCTTTAATGATAGAAAGTATCAAACAAATTACTACTATTTCTACAGATTTAAAGATAACTTTTCTTTATGATACCATTACTTTTGAAAGTTTAAGTGATGATAATATTGAAGCTAAAACTGATATAACCCATCCAACTGGATTTAATGAATCTTTTAGCATTGCTGTTAATTCTAAATATATATTAGATTTTCTAAATGTTATTAATGGTACGGAATTTAATATTGGGCTAAATGACAGTAATTTACCATTTATTTTAAGTGAAAACAATTTTAAAACTATAGTTATGCCTATAGTTATATAATAGACTTCTATTCTCAATAACGAAAGTTCGAGATTATATTCATTCTGTGCTTGAAAAACTATATAATATTTTTAAAACTTACTTTTAGCAAAACTTAGATAGAATAATTTTAATAATATAAAATAATAGTAATGGGGTATTTAATGGAAAATTACGGTGCTAGTAATATTAAAGTTCTTAAAGGCTTAGAAGCTGTTAGAAAAAGACCGGGGATGTATATTGGTGATACTGGTCATCGTGGTCTTCACCATCTTGTTTATGAAGTTATAGATAATTCTATTGATGAGGCTATGGCTGGTCACTGTGATACTATCAATGTAACACTTACTAGAGAGGGGACTTGTAGAGTCTCTGATAATGGTCGTGGTATCCCTACTGATATGCATCCGACTGAGGGGATGAGTGCTGCTACTGTTGTTTTAACAGTACTTCATGCTGGTGGTAAGTTTGATAAAGATACTTATAAGGTTTCTGGTGGTCTTCATGGTGTTGGTGTATCTGTTGTAAATGCTTTATCTGGCTGTTTAAAAATGACAATTCATAGAGAAAAGGAAATTTTTGAACAAAATTTTAAAGAAGGTATCCCACAAGAAGCTTTATCTATAATTGGAAAAACTCGTAAAACTGGTACAACTATTGAATTTTCTCCAGATCCAATTATTTTTACTGAAACAATAACTTTTGAATATGAATACCTATCTCGCCGTTTTAAAGAATTAGCATATTTAAACCCTTTTATCACTATCATATTTGAAGATGAGCGAACAGGGGTTAAAGAGACGTACCACTTTGAGGGTGGTATAGCTCAGTATGTTACAGATATGAATAAAAAACAAGAAATAGCTAAAGTATTTTCTTTTTCTGCACAAATAGAGGATATAGAATTTGATGTAGCACTTATGTATAATGATGGATATGAAGAAAAACTTGCATCTTTTGTAAATAATATTCGTACCCCAAATGGTGGTACACATGAAGCAGGTTTTCGTGCTGGTTTAACTCGTGTTATCTCTAATTATAATGCTAAAAATGGTGCAGCTAAAGAAAAAGATGTAAAAATTTCTGGTGATGATGTCCGTGAAGGTCTTATCGCTATTGTTTCATGTCGTGTACCTGAACCTCAGTTTGAAGGTCAAACAAAAGGTAAACTTGGAAATACTTATGTACGACCACTTGTTCAAAAACAAACTTATGAATTATTAAGTAAATATTTTGAAGAAAATCCTATAGAAGCAAAAGCAGTAGTATCTAAAGCATTAGCTGCTGCTCGTGGTCGTGAAGCTGCGAAAAAAGCTCGTGAACTTACTCGTCGTAAAGACAATATGAGTGTTGGTACATTACCTGGTAAACTTGCAGATTGTCAATCTAAAGATGCTAGTATTTCTGAGCTTTATCTGGTGGAAGGGGACTCTGCTGGTGGGAGTGCTAAGCAGGGGCGTGATCGTGTTTATCAAGCAATTTTACCACTTAAAGGTAAGATTTTAAATGTTGAAAAAGCAAGATTAGAAAAAATTCTAAAATCTGATGAAATCACTAATATGATTACAGCTATGGGTTGTGGTATTGGTGAAGAATATAATGAAGAAAAACTTCGTTATCATAAAATTATTATTATGACCGATGCGGATGTTGATGGAAGCCATATTCAAACATTACTTTTAACTTTCTTTTTTAGACATTTTCGTGATGTAGTTGAAAAAGGTTATCTGTACCTAGCTCAACCACCACTTTATCGTTATAAAAAAGGTAAAAAAGAGATCTATTTTAAAGATGACCGTGAGATGAATGATTTTTTAATTGGAAATGGAATTGAGTCTTTAGATGTTGATGGTATTGGACATAATGATCTTGTAGCATATTTTAAAATGGTAGATCATTATAGAGATTCATTAGTAGCACTAGAGCGTAGATATGCACTTGTTGATTTAATTCGTTACTTTATAGAAACTCCTGATATTATTGGTTTAAGTATAGATAAGATGTATGTTGAAGTTGAAAAATTTTTAACAGATACAGGAAATAATATTTTAACTAAAACTATAAGTGAAGATAGTATTCATCTTTTTGTTCAAACTAAAGATGGTATGGAAGAGCTTCTTATAAATGACGATCTTTTTGTAGCACCACATTTTAATGAAGCTAGTTTTGTATATAAAAAGATTAAAGAGTGGGATATTAGTTTTGATGATGATATTTTAGATATACTTCAAAGTATAATTGACTATGCAAATAAAGGTGCATATATTCAACGTTACAAAGGTCTAGGTGAGATGAATCCTGAACAGCTTTGGGAAACAACTATGACACCTGAAAATCGTGTGCTTCTTCAAGTAACTATAGAAGATGCAGAAGTAGCTTCTGATGCATTTACTCTATTTATGGGTGATGAAGTTGAACCTCGTCGTAACTACATCGAAACACACGCAAAAGATGTTAAGCATTTAGACGTTTAAAAAATAGTATATATGTTACTTCCAGAGATTAAAGAGAGAGAACACCTTTTTAAGTTAGCTCTTAGAATGGGTCTACCTATCTTTGGACTTGTTTTTGCCCTCATTCTTCATACTGTAATTAATACTCATGAAAGTTTAGATAGCTTTTTTTATATTGAGAGTGTTATTGTTTTAGCTTTTAGTATATATTTTATATTTCATCTTATATATAGCGGTTTTAATACTAAAATTACAGATAATATTTCAAAAGTTTTTACAAGAGATTATCTTTATAAATATTTAAAAAAAGAGATAGATTCTAATAAAGATTATACACTTATTTTAATTAGCTGTGACAATATAAATGAGATAAATAATCGCTATGGTATTAAAAGTGGAGATAAAGTTCTTTATGAGATAGCTATTTGGATAGATAGATATTTTAAAAGTAAAGGTATATCTAATTTTCCCATTGGTCACATAAAAGGTGGAGATTTTATTATTGGATTAAAAGGTAAAAGTTCAAAATATAAAGCTATTTTGGAACTGATGAGCCTTAAGAGCGATGAGTTTAAAATAGATGATATAGAGGTAATAATCTCTAGTGCAATAAATGATACCTCTTTTTCAAGTGAGTTAGAATATATGATAGAAAATCTTTTTGAACTGCAAGATTTAAGTAGAAATCAAAAACTATTTTCAAACAAAAATGAAGATATAAATCCGAATGAATTAGAAAGTTATATAATAAATGCTATAAAACAAAAAAGTTTTATAGCTACAAAGCAAGATGTATTTAATAATGAAAAAGCAATTATTAAAGAGTATTTTATAAAATTAAAAGCATCAAACTCTAAAATAATTCATCAAAAATCATATATGAAAATACTTGATAAATTAAGATTAATGCCTGAATATGATTATATGATTTTAGAAATGGGTATACAAAATTGTGATGAAGATAGTGATGACATTTTTGCAATAAATATTTCGCCAACATCTATAAGAAACTATACATTTTTATCAAAGCTTAAAGACCTTTTATCAAATAATAAACATGTAAAAAATAGAGTGATGTTTATACTTTATGAAAAAGAGTATTATTCGCATCTAGACAGATACAAAGATATATTAAAATCACTTCGTTTGCTTGGTGTAAAAATAGTTATAGATAGAGTTGGAGTTAATCATTCAAGTTTTATATATATGCGAGAATTAGAGATAGATGCTATCCGTATGGATGGAGTTTATACTAAGGAAATAGGGCAGGCAAAATATAAAAATATACTAGATGGGTTTATTTTAACGGCAAAAGCCAATGATGTTAAAGTATGGATGAAAATGATTGAAGATGAAGATACTTATAAAAAAATTAAAAGTTTAAATATCGATTATTTTCAGGGTAAATATTTAGCTCCATTAGAAAAAATTTATGAAAAATAGAGGTGTTAAAATATGAAATATGGCGAAAAAGAGATAAAAGAGTTTGATGTTAACAAAGATTTAGAGATATGGCCAAATGAAAATAAAAAAGATTATTTAATTAAGATAACACTTCCAGAATTTATGGCGTTATGCCCAAGAAGTGGATACCCTGATTTTGCAGAAATATATATAGAATATACACCAGATGAATATGTTGTTGAATTAAAAGCTTTAAAACTTTATGTGAACTCTTTTATGTTTAAATATATAAGTCATGAAAATTCAGCAAATGATATTTATGATGTGATATGGGATAAAATAAAACCAAAGTATCTTAAATTGGTAGCAAACTTTAAACCTCGTGGGAATGTCCACACTATTATAGAGATAGACTCTTCAAAGCAATAAGCGGTACATGATATAAATTATGATTAGCCAAGATTCTATAGAGGCCTTAAAGGCACAACTTGATGTTGTTGATGTTGTAGGCTCTTATGTAGAGCTTAAAAAGGCAGGTGCTAACTATAAAGCACCTTGCCCTTTTCATGATGAAAAAACAGCATCATTTGTTGTTAGCCCACAAAAGCAGATATACCATTGTTTTGGATGCGGTGCTGGTGGTGATAGCATCAAATTTACAATGGAATATGAAAAACTTAACTATCCTGAAGCATTAGAAAAACTTGCAGATACTTATAATTTTATTTTAACACATACAGATAACAAACACAATAAACCTCGTTCACAACTTATGGATAAGTTAAATGAGTATTATCAAAATTTGCTAACATCAAAACAAACCGCTTTGGAATATATTAAAGAGCGTGGAATTTATGAATCTTCAGTTGAAAAATTTGGAATTGGTTATGCTCCAGATACTAATTCAACTATAAATTATATAAAATCTCAAATGTTTACAATGAATGAAGCACTAGAGATGGGAGTAGTTGGGTATGATGGGGGGAGAAACTTTGCTCGTTTTATAGAACGTATAACTTTTCCAATACATTCAGCAAATGGTAGTATAGTTGGTTTTGGTGGGCGAACCATAACAGGTCATCAAGCAAAATATGTAAACTCCCCAGAGACTGCTTTTTTTAATAAATCAAGATTGCTTTATGCATATCATCATGCAAAACAAACACTTCATAAAACAAAAGAGATAATTATCACAGAGGGTTATCTTGACGTTATAATGCTACATCAAGCAGGATTTACAAATGCTGTTGCAACTTTAGGAACAGCTCTAACAGAACAACATCTCCCACTTCTAAGAAAGGGTGAACCCAGAGTTATTATGGCTTATGATGGAGATAAAGCTGGACGAGCTGCCGCACTTAAAGCATCACGACTTTTAAGTGCTAGTGGTTTTAGTGGTGGTGTAGTTATATTTAAGGCTGGACTTGATCCTGCAGATATGGTAAAAGATGCTAAAGTTGAAGAGTTAGCAAATATGTTTCGCTCAACCAAGCCATTTATAGAGTTTGTGCTTGATGAGTTGATAAGTTTACATGATTTTAATGATCCAAAAGCAAGAGAGGCTTGTTTGGATGAGGGAATTGGATATTTAAAAACCTTATCGCCACTTTTACAAGAACAGTATAAATCATATCTTGCATCAAGACTTGGTATAAGCCCATCTTTTATAAGACTAACAAACAAAACTAATATAGCTCAAACTATAAATACAGCAAAATCAAATATTTACCGTGATATGTGGGAACTTAGTTTGATAAAAACAGTGATAGAAAAGCCACATTTGGTTGAACAAATTTTAGATGTACTCGATCCTGCACTATTAAAATTTCATCAGCAAGAGTTTTCTTTAGCGCTTTTGGGTAAATTTGATGAGCCACAACTTATGGCGATTTCTGTAGATGAGAGCATTAAGGCTTTAGAAAATGATGAATCACTTCAAGCTGAGTTAATTGTATTTCTTATTAAACATTACGAAAGAGAATTAAAAAAAATAAACTTACAAACAAATATCTCTTTTGAAGAAAAAGCTTTTTATATTCGTAAATTTCGTGGAAAAATAGCTAAGTTAAAAAGTGGGGAATTAGTAACTTATAATGATTGATAAATTATTATTATAAAAACAACGGTATTTTTTTGATATACTAACAGCATATAAGTGAGACCTATGATTAATTATAAACTAGACCCTATATCAAGTTTAGGATGACGTTGACTTCGTCATTATGGACTTGATCCAGATTCTAATAGTCAATTAATCAAAACTAAAGGAATAATATGGCCGGTGTACAATTTTCGTATGAAAACTTTAAACAACTTATCGATTTAAATATAGGGATAGCTAATAGACTTGATGAAAATCGTGCTGAGAGTTTAACTCTTTTGTATTGCGATTTTAGTTCTTTTACTCAAGAAGAGATAGATACAAGCTTAAGTGATGTTTTAAGAAACTCTGACTCAATCGTAAATCATTATGGTGATTATTTTTTTGTATTGCCATATACAGATAAGTATGGTGCTGATATAGTTAAGACTCAGTTTGATGATTTTTTTGGTACACAACTTACTAATTTTTTAGTTTCATATCCAGTAGATGGGGAAACATCTGAAGAAATTATAGAATTTTTACAAAATAGTGTAAGCCGTTTTTGCAAAAAAGATTTAATCTATTTAGATGAGCTATATGTACTAAACGAATAATCTTTTGAATTAAGATAAAAAGTTATAGCATCGGCTATAACTTGCTCCTTATATATCTTTTTATCACATACATATC
>WFPU01000091.1 GCA_015487435.1 Sulfurimonas sp. | reverse complement strand
TAAGAGACAGAAATAATTTTGAATGAAAATGAATCATATGTTGATTTAAAAGATTTAATTACTGAAAATCAAGTAGATGATGAAAATTTCTCTGAGTTTATACTTTTTGAACTTAAAGGAAAAGAATATTCATTTGAAGTTGATATTGTAGCTGAGATAATTGATTTTGAAAAATCAACAGGTCTTGTATATACTAACGATTATATCGATGGAGTTATAAATATTCGTGGACAAATAGTACCAATAGTATCTTTGGGAAATATTTTAAATATAGATTTTGATTTTAAAGAAGATTCTAAAATAATAGTATGCAATATAGATGATACTAAAGTTGGTTTTGTAGTTGATAATGTTAGTGATATATTATCAGTATCAAAAGAAGAGATAATATCTCAAGATGATACATATTTAACAGATGTATTGCATCTAGATGATGGTAAAAGATTGGTTTTAAAGATGGATATACAAAAAATAATTAAAGAAAAGAGTAACTAGTGGCAAAAAAAGTTTTAATAGTGGATGACTCAGCACTAGTTAGAAAACAACTGACAGATATGATTAATGAGCTGGGTTTTGAGATAGATACAGCAAAAAATGGACAAGAAGCTGTTGATATGGCTACAGCTACCCAATACGATGTAATCACAATGGATATAAATATGCCAGTTATGGATGGTATTGAAGCAGTTAGGCAGATTATGGCTAAAAAACCAACAGCAATTTTGATGGTAAGTTCACTTACAACTGCTGATGCTGGCATAACTATGGATGCTCTTGATTTGGGAGCGATTGATTATATATCAAAACCAGGCACTATGAATGTTGGCAGGACAGAAAATACAGAATCAATAATACAAAAAGTAAAATCTTTATCTAGAATTCCAACAAGAAGATTAAAAGTAAGAAAAACACCACCTAAAAGGGAGAGAAGAGTAATCCCACCTGCAAATCCAGTGAATGAAAATATAACAAGTAAAGATATTGAAAAAATTGTATTGATAGGGTCTTCTACAGGTGGACCAGGATTGATAGATCAAATCTGTTCATCAGTACCACAAAATTATAAGTATCCTATCTGTATAGTTCAACACATGCCAGAACAGTTTACAAGCTCATTCGCTTCAAGACTTAATCGTAGTTCTGTTTTGAATGTCCATGAAACTAAAAATAATATGGAAATATTACCGGGAAATATATATGTAGCCCGTGGTGGAATTCACTTTATGTTTAGTAAAAAATCATCTGGTAAAATTGTCGTTCGCGAAGAAAAGAGTAAAGGAAAATCATTTTTTCAACCATCAGTTGATTATATGATGAATAGTGTATTAGATGTATTAAAACCATCTCAAGTAATTGGTGTTCTTCTTACCGGGATTGGCGATGATGGAGCTGAAGGCATGGTTAATATCAAAAAAGCTGGTGGATATACACTAGGAGAAAGTGAAAGTAGTGCTACTATATATGGCATGCCAAAGGTGGCATTTGATAAGGGTGGAGTAAGTGAGCAGTTAGATTTTAAACAAATTTTGAATAAAATTATTACACTTAAATGAGGAGATAGTAATGGCTTTAATTAAAAAACATGTAGACCAAGTAGTTGAAGAACTACCTGTTTTTACAACACTAGAAGAAGCTAAATCGTATTGTAAATCTAATACAGATTTTAGCAAAAAAGATTATGCAATTGAAGAAATTATAAAGTTTAAGGGTGGAGCAGAATATCTTATATCTTTAATAGCGAATGAAGAAAGAGAAAAGGTTGTGTTGACTAAGATAGCTTCTGTAATATCAAAACTGGATCCAGATGAAGCGCCAATAGAAGCAATTATGAATTTATTAAAATTAGATAATGCATATATTAGAAACTTAGGAATATCTATTCTTAGAGATTTTGGAACAGCAATAAAATATTATATAGTTAAATTTTTAATTGGGGATGACAGAGATTTAAGAATTTTTGCTATAAATGTTTTGGGTGATGTTAATTTCGCAGAATCTAGAGATATGATGGTTGAGCTTCTTGAGAGTGAAACTGATATAAATGTAGCGATGACAGCAGTTGATTATATGGGTGAAATAGGTGAAGTTGAAGATATAGAGTTGTTGGAATCACTTAAAGATAGATTTTCTGGTGATCAATATGCACAATTTGCAGTAGATAGTGCTGTAAAGTTGATTAAAGGTTAAGGTATGGCTTATTTATTGTCTCACGAAAATTTTGCTAAAATATGTGAATTTATATATCGTAAGAGTGGTATACACCTTGAATTAGATAAGCATTATGATAAATTAGCAAGATACATAGACAAAAGAGCAGCAGAGCTTGGTATTGAAAATTTTAGAAAATATTTTTTTAAACTTCGCTTTGAAGACAAAGATGGTTTAGAATTTCAAGAATTAATGAACGCAGTGACTGTAAATGAAACTTATTTTTTTAGAGAAAAAGATCAGTTTGAAGCACTTGTTAATTTTATATTACCGGAATTAGACAAGACTATGCCAAAAAATAGACCACTTAGAATTCTATCTTCTCCATGCTCTACAGGCGAAGAACCCTACTCTATGATACTTCATATTGTGGAGGAGGCAAAATTAGTAGAGCGTCGTGATATTGAAGTAGTTGGTATTGATATTGATTCAACGGTTATAGAAAAAGCTAAAAAGGGTAAATTTACTGATAGATCAGTACACGCAATACCAAAAAATATACTTAATAAATGGTTTGATAAAAAAAATCTTGGATATCAGCTCGTTGATGATTTAATGGGTAGTGTTGATTTTCAAGTAGCTAACGTATTTGATAAAGCACAAATGCGTAAGTTAGGTAAATTTGATGTTATATTTTCAAGAAATATGCTTATATATTTTGATGATGCATCAAGGAAAGAGGTTGCAATGACTTTTTATGATATGTTAAATCCAAAGGGTTATGTCTTATTAGGTCATGCTGAGTATATGAGTCGAATAGTATCAGTTTTCGATGCTAAAAAAGTTGACAAAACATTAATTTATCAAAAATAAGGAGAAGATATGCCATTAGTAATATTTGTAGATGATAGTGAGACAGCGTTAGCCTCAACTAGAATGGTAACAAATTCAATGCCAATTGAAGTTAAACAATATACAGAGGCTCAAGTAGCTTTAGCAGAGATAAAAGCTGGTATGACACCAGATTTGATAATAACTGATTTAAATATGCCAATTATGAATGGATTTGAGTTTTTAGAGGGTTTAAGAGGTGTCCCCGCAACAAGTAGGACACCATGTTTGATGCTTACAACTGAAACAAAACCTGAGTTAAAACAACAAGGTAAAGCGTTAGGTCTGACAGGATGGGTTGTAAAGCCATTTAATCCTGCACAATTAAAACAAGCAATTACTAGAGTATTAAGACTTCCATAAAGGATGGTTAAGATGATGATGTTAAGTGCGATTAAAGAACTTTTAGAACATATTAAAGAGGTTCAACAAGATACAATTAAATTGTCTCAAGATTCTACTATGATGCTTAGTCGGTTTATAGAAGAGTCTAAAGTTGAGATAGATGATAATGCTGCAACAGCTTTGCAATATCAAGACATCATATCACAACAGTTAACTGCAACAATAGAGGCGATAGATAGTACCGAAAAAAGTATAGATATTTTTGAAAATGCGTATCAGTCTGATGAAATTGTAGCGACTAATAGTTTAGAAAAATTACAAAAGAAATTGAATTTAACATTAGATGATGCAAAAAGAAAGAGAGATGCTTTTTCTGGAAAGCTTACACATAAACAAGAAGATGAAATAGAGTTTTTTTAGTCGAAAAATAGATTGATACCAAGGGAGATATAATGGCGAGTATTATGGTTTTAGATGATTCAAAAACGGTTAGAAACTATCATGGGGCTATCCTTAAATCATTTGGTTTGGATATTATAGAAGCAGAAAATGGTATGGAAGCATTAGAAAAAAGTTTAGATTCTGAAATTGATTTATACTTAGTAGATGTAAATATGCCCATAATGGATGGATACTCATTTATTGGAGAGCTTAGAAAGATGAAAAACTATAAAACTGTTCCCGTAATTATGATTACTACACAAGCAAAAATTGAAGATAAAAAATCGGCATATAAAGTTGGTGCAAATTTATTTGAAACGAAGCCAATTCGTCCAGAGCAATTAAAAGCTTATGTAGATATATTAGTAAAGACTTAGGAGATATTATGGATCAGTTATTAGAACAATTTTTAGGTGAAGCAAGAGAAAACTTGGCATTTATTGACCAAAATATTGAAGATATTGGTGGTGCTGATCCTGAGTTACTAAACTCTGTGTTCCGAGCTGCACATACTTTAAAAGGTGGAAGTGGAATTGTTGGTTTTGATTCTATAAGGGATATTACCCATCATGCTGAAGATTTATTAGATATGCTTCGTGATGGTAGATTGGAATTAGTTGATGGTATGACAGATGTTCTTTATGATGCTTTTGATGAGGTTTTAAATCTTGTAGAGGCTGCTGAAGAGAGTGGTAAAATTATAGATGCTGATAAAGAAAAAGTAGGTTCTATCGTAATGTCTTTAAATGCATTAATGGGTAAAAATCTTGCAGAAGAAGATACTGAGTGGAGTCCACCTTTTATATTAGTTGATAATAAATCTAACATCGTTAATTTGTCTTTAAAGGCATTAAACGGTGTTAATTTTAAAAAAATTGATTTTAATCTCAATGAGATAAATCAAGAATTTTGTGATAATGAAAATTTTTATGGAATTATTTTAGATGTAGATGAATCATGTATGCTTTATGGTAATGATCCATTATATGCACTTTCATTACTTGGAGATAGTGTACTTGGAGTTTATTCTTGTATGAGTGAAGATAGTTCAAAGGCGGTTCTTAGTGGAACTGAAGATGAAGATGGTTTGCTACTTAAAACTTATTTGATTGCATTTATTTATGGAACTTATGGTGAAATTGAAGAAGCATTATTTAACTTTAGTGATGAGATGGAAGTTTTACCATTAGATATTGAAACACTTCTTCAAATAGATAGTGGTGATGGCGGTCATCAGATAGATTCACTCAAAGAATTAAGTGATATTGCAAATAATGATTTAAAAACAATAAGTGAAAAAGTAGTTAAATCATTAGAATTAATAGGTAAAGATTCTCTTCAATATGCACAACTTCAAAGATTTTTAGATATTTATGGACTTATTAAAGATGAAGATGTAATAAAACTGAATCCATTTTTTAAAAATATCTATAAAGGTGAAGTTTATTCAAAAAATTGTGTAGCTATAGATGATGTTAAAGAGGTAGCAACAGAAGCAGAACTACAAGAGAGTACAAAAGATAGTCCTATTACTAAAGTAGATGAAGTAAAACAAGCTGATGAAATTACTCAAACTATATTAGATGGTATGCTAGAACAGCAATATGACGCTTTAGAATTTGTAAACAATGATGAAGATATAGCTAGAGTTAGTGAGATACTCTTTAGAATGAGGCGGTATATTCCAGAGATACCTTCTGAATTTAACTCTAAAGATGCATTGGTAAAATTTCTAAGTAAAAAGCTTGGTAAAGATGAAGTAAAAATCGATGTTACACAAAATCAAGTAATTGAGACTAATATAGAAGTAAAATCAGAACAAAAAGTAGTAGTAAAAGAAGATAAAAAAACATCAATTGCAGTAAAAAATAAAAAAGAAGTTAAAAAAGAAGATAAAAAATCAGTAGTTGGTAAAACAGTTAAGATAGAACAAGAATCTATAGATAGTTTGATGAATGTTGTTGGAGAGTTACTTGTTGCTAAAAATTCACTTCCTTATTTAGCTGATAATGTTATAAGTATGACACACGATATGATTAAGCGTGAGATTATGGAAAAATATATATTTATAAACCGTTTATCAGAGCAGCTTCAAGATTTAATTATGGGCATGAGAATGTTGCCTATCTCTTATGTGTTTGACAGATATCCTAAACTTGTTCGTGATATATCTAAAAAACTTGGTAAAAAAGTTAAATTAGATATGAGTGGGGGAGATACTAAGTTAGATAAAAATATGATTGAGATGTTAGCTGATCCTATGATTCATATTATGCGTAATTCTCTTGACCATGGGATTGAGATGCCTGATGTTCGTGAGCAAAAAGGTAAAGAAATTAATGGAACTGTCACCATAAGTGCATATGCTCAATCAGATAAAATTATTATAAAAATCATTGATGACGGTGCTGGTATAAATGTTGAGAGAGTTGCTGCTAAGGTTCTTGAAAAAGGTCTTATGACACCTGAAGAAATAGATGCTCTAAGTGAAGATGAGATGGCTGAATTAGTTCTTCTACCAGGACTTTCAACTGCACAAGAGATTACAGAATTTAGTGGTCGTGGTGTTGGTATGGATGTAGTAAAAAAATCTATAGATAGTTTTGGTGGTAGTATCTCTATAAAAACTAAAGCTAATGTTGGTACTACTATATCTCTTGCCATACCTATGTCTTTAGCTGTTACATCTCTACTCCATATTCAAATGAATGAGATTCATTATGGAATCCCAATGGATAGCGTAAGTGAAACAGTTAAAATAGAAAAATCTGATATTGAGTATTTACACAATGAACCATTTATCTATATACGCGGTGATGTTATACCATTGTTGTTTATAAAATCTATGTTAAATGAAGAAAATATGGAGGATAAACCACTCTCAATTGTAGTTTTAAATATTAAAGACAATTTACTAGCTGTTGTTGTAAATGAATTCCTTGGTCAACTAGACGTTGTTCAAAAACCATTGGTTGGAATAATGGAAAATCATCCACTATTTAGTGGTACTGCATTACTTGGAAATGGTCAAATAATTATGTCTATTGATCCACTTGGCTTATTAGGAATTTCACAACATCTCAAAAAAGATGTAGCAGTTGCATAAAGGCAAAAAAAATGATTGATTTAATAGTTTTTAGTGTAGCTAATAATAAATATGCTTTAAAAATTGACAATATAGAGAGAATTATTCAAGTACCAGAATTGACTAAAATTCCTACATCTCATGATTTTATAGATGGGATTATGTCGTATGAAGATAAAATTATAAAAATATTGAATTTCAGAAAGTTAATTGGAATTTCTGATTACGAATTAGAACTTATTGAATTATTTGAAAAATTAAAAGAAGATCACATAGTTTGGATAACTTCATTAAAAAAATCGTTTTATGAGGAAGTGGAATTTACAAAAACTACAAATCCACATCTATGTG
>WFPU01000090.1 GCA_015487435.1 Sulfurimonas sp. | reverse complement strand
ATATATGTGACACATAAGATGTCTTTATTAAAAATTGTGGATAGAATAATAGTTATAAATGATGGTATGGTTTTTATTGATGCTCCAAAAGAAGAAGCACTAAAAAAACTACAGGGTGGAGGAAAAAATGTTTAAAAAAATATTTGAAAAATTGTTTAAAAAAAAGAATACTCCTGTAGAATATAATGAAAAAGATTTTGAATTTATGCAAAGTCTTAGCTCTGCTATATTAGAACAAACTCCAACTAGAATAAGTCGTGTTTTAAAAATATGGATGTTTACGATTTTTGCCTTTATCGTTTGGGCATCTATTGCAGAGATTGATGAAATAACGCGTGGGGATGGTGATGTTGTCCCTTATGGACAAAATCAAGTTATACAAAACCTTGAAGGTGGAATTGTTGAATCAATACTAGTAAGAGAGGGTCAACTTGTAAATAAAAATGATATCATTTTAAAAATTAATAACGCCAAATCTTTATCTTCTTCTGAAACAAATAAAAGATCATTTGAAGAACTAATCTCTAAAAGATATAGATTAGAAGCTCAAGCAAATGAAACACCATTTATAAGTAAACCTGCTAAGAATAACCCTGAACTAACAAGACAAATTGCTTTAGCTAAAAATCTTTACGACTCAGATAAGCTAGAGTATTTGGCAAAAGATGAAGCAATAGCTGAACAAATAAAACAAAAAGAGCAAGAATATAAAGAAGCTAAAGCAAAAATTAATTCACTTAAAAAATCATTAGAGTATGTTTTAGAGGAAATTTCAATGACTGAGCCAATGGTTATAGAGGGTATAAAATCTAGAGTTGATTTTTTAAAACTTAAAAGGGAAGCTAGTCAAATCGAAAGTGATATTATCGGTGCTAATCTCTCTCTTCCTCGTTTAGCATCTGCTATTAAAGAGTATAAACAAAAACGGATAGAGGCTAAACAACTATTTATAAATACTGCAAAAAAAGAGTTAAATAAAGTTACTGCTGAAATTTCAAGACTAAAAACTCAGCAAATTGCATTTACAGATCAAGTATCGAGAACAATTGTTAAATCCCCTGTAGATGGAATTGTACAAAAATTATATGTAAATACAATTGGTGGAGTTATTCAACCAGGGGCTGATTTAGTAGAGATTGTTCCTACAAATAAAAAACTATTTTTAGAGATAAAAATAAAACCAAGTGATATTGCTTTTATACATCCAGGGGCTGAGGCAAAGGTAAAAGTATCAGCGTATGATTATGCAATTCATGGTGGACTTATTGGTAAAGTTGTAAGTATATCTCCAGATACAATCACAGATAAACAAGAAAATACTTTTTATATTATTCATATAGAGACTCAAAAAAATTATTTAGGGACTAAAGAGCACCCCCTAAATATTATACCTGGAATGACAGTTAATGTTGATATAGTAACTGGGAAAAAAACAGTTATGCAATATATTTTAAAACCTATACTGAAATCTAAACAGTATGTTTTTTCGGAAAGATAAGATGCAAATTATATTTTTTTCTACTAACTCAAATATGATAAACGAATGGATAGACAGACACACTATTCATAGCAATGTATCGTGTTATGATTTAATATCATTGGATAAGGAGCTAAATAGCTATGAATCGTATGTACTTATATGTGATTATGATAGTATCTCTCATGATTTAAACACTCTAATATCTGAAAACAAACTACCAAAAAATTGTATTGTATTAGAAAAATCACCAACAATAGTAACTGGTAAACAACTCATTTCTAAAGGTATTAAAGCTTATGGTAACTCAAGAATGTTAACACATCACTATCTCCAAATGCTACAAACTGTTATAGATAAAAATACTTGGACATATCCTGAACTAACATCTGCTTTAATAAAATCAGCTAATAAAATAAATCTTGATGATGATGCAAAAGAATTGATAAAAAATAGACTTACAAACAAAGAGAGTGAAGTTACTTATCTAATACTTGAGGGTTTATCAAACAATGCAATTGCACAAAAACTTAATATTACTACTAGGACAGTTAAAGCGCATATCACTTCACTTTTTAATAAACTTCATGTAAATGACAGAGTGTCTTTGGTCCTTCTTTTAAAATAAGTAGTTTTTTAGCTACTTATTTTAACTCTCATCTACAGTTATGTTAGTACTTATCTCTAGTGTAACTGTGTTGTCTATGCTACTATATTGATTATATGTTTGACCTGTTTGTGTATCTGTTACAACTTCATCAAATTTCCACTCATCATTATCATTAGGTGTATCAACATTATTTGTATCTATGTGTACCGTATCTCCTAAAAGTCCATCTATACGAAGTGCATTATCACTATCAGTAATATTTACCACATCAGTTAAAGTAAGTGTTATATCTTGATTTACTCCACCAAGGTTTAAAGTTTCAATATTATCAATACTATTACTTAAGGCAGAAAAATCAATTACTAAATTATCTTCTTCAAAAACAAGTGTATCTAGCCCAACTCCACCATCTACAGCTGTTGAATTTGTATAAACAATTGTTTCATCAATTCCAATGACCATATTCAAATTTTGATTTACAGTAGTATCACCATCTGCATCAGTTAATGATATTACAAAATTTTCTGTAATATCTACACCGCTACTATTTGTTGGTGTATAAACATATTCGCCTGTTTCAAAATTAAGTGCCATATCTCCCTCGCTAAGATTTATAGTCTGTATTGGATTAGCATAATCATAACTATATGTTACATTATTGTAAGTAATCTCTAAGATACTACCACCATCAGCACCAAATATTATCCCTGCAGAGCTATCATCACTAAACAAAGTTCCACTCACTGACTCTAAACTAGATAACATTGTGGCACTTAACTGTGTCTCATCAGTTACAATTATTGATGATTTTCCATCAATAACTTGAACCATATCAAGATAAGTTTCATCAAGACTCGTACCTATCCCAATTACCTCTAATTGAATATTATTATTATTTATAAAGTCACTCCATACTGTTACATAAGAACTATCTAAATATCCACCTTCCTCAGCAGCTCCATCATCATTTTCTCTTGTAGGTCTGCCATCAGATATAAAATAAGCTACTGTTTTATCAGCACTTGGTATATTTGAAGCATATGTATCATCCGTAACAGCGATAGCTGCCTCATAATTGGTATAATAAGTTGTTAGCCCTGCTATATCATCATTATTTAAATTACCATCACCATTATCATATTGAATTAAACTATTTGAATCCATATATAAACCATTAATATACGCTATTGCCTCTGATGCACTAAACCATCCGTTACTTACATTTACTGCATTTGTATTAAATAGAGTAAGATTTACATTTGCCAAACCTTGGTCATTATATGCATTAATCGTGTCTACTAGAGCCATTTTTGCTATCTCTAATCTAGTGTTACCTTCTACGTCAACATCCATAGATCCAGATACATCCAATGTAAGAATCAAGTTAGTTGTAGGGTTATCAGGTAATGAAATAGAAACTGCTGTAGTACTATTTACAATTGGTGTATCATCATGGATAGTTAGATTAAGATTAGCTGTATAATCTGTTCCATTTCCATCTGAGACAGTATATGTAAAGTTATCTATAGCTGAATCTAAATTTGTAATAGATAACTCTGGTCCTGTAATTATAAAATTATCTATTAATGCATCTTCTGGATTCCATCCACTGCTATTTAAAAGATCTATAACTACTTTACCATTTTCATCTAAAGTAACAGGAAAATTGTAATTATATGTGCCATCTGTATAAGATGTATCACTAATTTGAACTCCATTAGCTGTTACAACAAAATTATCACTACCTCCATCCCAAACACCAACAGTTTCAAGATCAAAAGCTATAGTTACAGTTTTGCCTGCATAAGCACTACCAAAATCAAATGTTTTAGTAGCATTATCACCTCCACCATCAATTAAAAGTCTACCATCTCCACTTTGTGAAATATTAGAGCCAGTCCAACCATCAACACTGCCAGTAAAAGTATCATTAGCTAAATCTCCATTAACATCTATTAGAGTTACAGTATTTCCTGTTTCACTAATAATTATATGGTCTATAGCTTTATCTAGCATATATGTGTAATCACCAGTAACAGTATTTACTACTAAGGTATTTCCCTCTTTAGTTGTAACTGTAATTTGACCTACAACACTAGTATCTGTTGTTCCTCCTAATATAGTAACATTTGAAAGTGAAAAATTAGCTCCAATATCATCATTACTGTATATATTTCCAGTTGCAATATTAGAGATATCAGTAGTTAAAGCATTACCACTATCTGTTCCTGTACTCATTGCATTTTCTTCAACTGCTGCATTATCATTACTTAAATTAACATAATTATTATCAAATACTGTAACACTCATAGGTAATGTTGTTGTTGCACTATCGTTATTTGAAGATTCTGTACTTGTTGCTATCACATTTAAAGTATATGTTGCACTTGAAGCATCAATATTTGGTACATTAAATGTTAATGTTGCTAAATTCCATCCTGTGATATTCGCTGTATTACTACTTGAAGTTGCAGTAAAACTGTTTGTTCCATCAGAAACTATTGCACCATTTGGTATATCATTTATACTTAAAGATAATATCTCTGAACCATCAGTATCGGTTAATGCTGAAGATATATCCAAGGCAACACTATTGCCTTCGTCAGTAGTTAGAGGACTAGTAACAACTAAAGTAGGAGTATCAGCTACAGCATCTACTGTTACAGTTACACTCCCAGTATTTCCCTCATCGTTTGTATAGGTAAATGTATCTGTTCCGTTGAAATCTGCATTTGGTGTATATGTAAGTGTCCCATCTGCATTAATTGCAACGGTACCGTTTGAGC
>WFPU01000089.1 GCA_015487435.1 Sulfurimonas sp. | reverse complement strand
TTATATGCTAATGTAATCTTTTATTCGAATATTATATGCTAATGTAATCTTTTATTCGAATATTATATGCTAATGTAATCTTTTATTCGAATATTATATGCTAATGTAATCTTTTATTCGAATATTATAACATTTTAATATTATCTGATTTTTTGTCAATATTAAAATATTCTAATGTACGAATACTGTATAATTTTACTATAAAAACAACGAAGGGAAAAATCTCATGGTAAAAAAGAAGATTAGCTTTGATATTGATACAGACGATTTTGAAAAAATCAAGACAATCGTCAAAAAACATAAAATAGGACAAGGTGATTTTTTGAGACAAGCAGTCAAAGAATTTATCAAAAGATATGATAATAATATTGTGAAGCTCTATATTGTTGATAATGTAGGTGTTTTGAAAAAAACCGCTATTGATTTGGATAACTACAAAATAGAAAAAGATGAAAGTTGCTTAAGCAAAGACATTATTAGTGATTTTGGCTTTATTGAAAGCGGATACTTAATAAGAGACAATGAACGCATACGCTTCTATTCTCGTATGAAACTATCAACTAAATAGAAAGCAAAAATTCATTAAAATCTTTAGCAGTGTTATAAATCTTTGAACAATCTACGCATTTATCATTTTTACTAAAAATGTAGCGCTTTGTTTCTTCTCCACCCTTATCATTGTCAAGAAAAAGATATATTTTTTTATATATATTACTATATAGTTTCTCTTCTATTTTTTGCTTATTCGCAATAGAATTAAGAATTATTACATCACCTTTGAACGAAGAAACTTTATAATATGTAAGTGCCGATAAAAAGTCCATAAAGCCTTCAAAAATTGAAAGTTTGTCGCTTTGAGTACCTTTTATCGTTGTTATGTCCTTTTTGCCTATACAACCCTTGAAATAAGGGTTTCTTGTTTCAAAACCTCCACTGTCATTTTCAAATGCAAGAGAAAAATAGTTTTTCTCGTTTTTTGAATAATATATCTCTTTCAAATACTTTTGCGCTATACCTAAATCTATTTTTCTATCTCTCAAATATTTTACAAGGGCTTCATTTCCAAGAGAAGATATTTTTTTTACTTCAATGTTAGGGGTATCTTCTTTGAAATCTGTTCTTGCGGGTGAAAAAGAAAAAGAATTATCATCGAGGATTTTTAACGCATCGGATACACTGCAATTATGCAGACTAATTACAAGATCGATTATGTTTCCTCCCTCACCCCTTGCATGATCGTACCATATATTTTTTGATTGATTGATTTTGAAAGATGGCGTTCGCTCGTTAGGATTGAAAGGTGACTTTATGAAAAATTCATTTTTTGAACTGTCAACCCCTAAAAATTTAGTGATCGGAATTTTTTTTGCTTCGGCAGTGTTCATTAGAACACCTCTTCGGCTTCTTGTTCTATCGTTTCGTACACTATGGGGATATTGCTTAATTTATTTTTGGTAGTTTGTTTTTCAAAAACAAAAAGATAGTTTTTGCCGTTATGAATATATCTTATTTTAACATCGCTTCTTCTATCCGCCCATTTTTTTACACTATCTTTGAAATTTGTTCTATTTAACAGTTTGAAACTTCCCTCTATAGCATAATCTTTATATTTGTTATAAAAGATTGATAGTGGTATTTCCCATTTTGTTTCATATTCATTTTCGTTGATATAATCAACCAAAAAGCTTGATATATTGTCTTGCTCGTCCATAATTTCAGCCGTGAAATTCTTAACACTTTGTGGAGCTTTGAATTTAAAATCAATCTTCTTTAATTCTTTTACTCTCTGCAAAAGAAAATTAAAAATCAAATCTCCCTCTTTTTCCAAAATGATATTTTCTAAATTTGGGATTCTATCTTCCTCTTTTATTGTTACTGGGAAATTTAATATTTCTACCCTCTCCATAACTGCCAAATCTTTACTGCTAAAATAAGGTACTTTATTGATTGAAAACAATAATTTACCTTGATAAATCATATTAAATGGTGCTCCGTAAATGTCACGAACTGTTATATTGTCGTTACCTGTAATAGTTTTGAAAGCTCCTATGTCAATTTTATCCTTATCGTCACTATCTGGGCTTATGTTTAAAAGTTTGTTGTTAAGTTGTCCTAAGAAATATTTATCGCTTGAAAGCTGTTGAACTGTTAATGTTGAGCAGTTTTGTGAACCTAAAAGATTATAGATAATTCTCGATAAAACACCTTTGCCGTTTCTTCCGCTTCCGTATAAAAATAGGGCTTTTTGTCGGTAATTTCCTATAACAAGCATATATGCTAACCAGTTTAATAAAAATTCTCTGTCATTGCTTGATGGCAAAATCTGCTCTAAAAAATTCAGGAAAAAAGTTGGCTTTTTATCCGAATTTTCAATATAGTTAAAATCTAATCTATAGCGATTATATATATATGGTGTTGTATTGCAAAATTTAAAATCTTGCTCGATGTCTATATAACCATTTTTTAGTGGGATTTTATTATAGTTTGTCTCTGGAATTCTATCACAAGCCATACTCAAACTATCTATATACTCTTTGACTTTTCTTTGAGTTAATTTGATAAAAAACTCATATCTTTTCAAAACAAATGTAAGCTCTTTTACTCTTTGCTCATCTTTATTTTTTTTAGCGTGTGCTATTTCGATTTGCGTCTTGTTTTTTCTCTGAACTAAATCAGGAAAAATGGATTTTGAATATGAAACCCAAAAAATAGATATTATTTTCTCTTTTTCTGCTGGTTGCCAATATCCGTCTTCATATAAGTAGAATCTTTTTTCTACATCACTATAAACAACTTCTCTTTTTAGCTCTTTTAATGTCTCATTGATTAACTTGATTATATTAAGCTCAACAAGATCATCAAAGCTCTCTATGAAAGAAATGAAATTTTTACTAATTTTACTAAGCATTTTTCTCTATCCTTTTTGCTTGTGAAAAAAAAGAAAGGATAGATTGTCGCCAAACAAAATAC
>WFPU01000088.1 GCA_015487435.1 Sulfurimonas sp. | reverse complement strand
GCAAATAGGCTTGGTGGAAATTCGCTTTTAGAATTGGTAGTATTTGGAGCACAAGCTGGAGAGAATGCAGCTGAGTTTAGTAAAAAGATCCTGAATCAAGTTCAGGATGACGGACATCAGGTTCAGGATGACGGACATCAGGTTCAGGATGACGGACATCAGGTTCAGGATGATGGGCATAAAACTCAAAATTGTCATTCTGAACTAGATTCAGAATCTAACATCGAGATAGATTTTTACAAAATCAAGATTGAACTTGGTAATCTGTTTTATGAGAATGTTGGAATAATTAGAGAGAAAAACTCTTTAGAATCAGCACTAAAAAAAGTACAAAAATTTATATCAGATATACCTTTGATGGGTCCAAGTGATAAATCTAAAATATACAATACAAACTTAATAGAGTTTTTGGAATTTAAAAATATATTAGAACTATCCGAATTGATTTTAAGTGGTGCTATTGTTAGGGAAGAAAGCAGGGGTGCTCATTTTCGTTCAGACTTTCCTCAAGAGGATGAAAAATTTAAGATGCATACTATTAAAGATAAGAATGGGGTAGTGGCATGAAGATAAGTATAAAAAGAGAGACACTTGTTGAATATGAAGTTAATTTAAAAAACCCAACATTACTTGAAGTTTTAAATGAGATTAAAACTACTCAGGATAACTCACTAACATACTCAAGTGGTTGCAAAAGTTCTGTTTGCGGAAGTTGTGCAATGCGTGTTAACTCTAAAGAGGTTTTAGCGTGTGGCTATAAAGTTCAAGATGGCGATATTGTTGAGCCACTTAATAACATGCCAATTATTCGTGACTTAGTTGTAAATATGGATAAAGCGTTAAAGTTTAATTCAAAATCTATAACTTGGTTAAATCCACAAGCTACTACTCCTGAGCTTTCGATAGAGGATGAAAAAAGAAATGAGCTACAAAGCGACTGCATTTTATGTGGATCTTGCTATAGCTCTTGCCCTGTTTATACAGTAAATAGTGAGTTTAAAGGTCCATTTTCATTAACTAGGGTTTTTAAATATGTTAGTGATAAACGTGAAGTTGAACCAAAAGAGAAGATAGATGTAATTCAGTCAAATGGAATTTGGGATTGTACATTGTGTAACGAGTGTACATTAGTCTGTCCACAAGGAATATCTAGTAAAGCAGATATAGAAAAACTTAGAATGAAGAGTACTCAGTTTGGATATAGCGATCCAAACTTTGCCTCTTTTGGGGGTAATCTAGATTTTGGTGCCCCACAGTTTTAGACAAACAAACATTTAGTTATGTTATAATATTTTATATTTGTTATAGAAGGATTATGTGTGGCAAAAGAACATTCGTTTGATATTACGGCAAAAATTGATTTACAAAATTTTAAGAACGCTATAAATTTAGTAGATCGTGAAGTATCTAATCGTTATGATTTTAAGGGTACTACTTATGAGGTTACTTTTAAAGAAAAAGAAAAATTACTAATAGTTGTTGCTTCAAGTGATAATAAACTAGATGCTCTTAAAGATATTGTTATAAGTAAATTTTTAAAACAAGGGCTTAGCTCAAAGGTTCTCGATGAATTAAGAGTTGAAGATGCTTCAGGCGGAACTAGAAAAGCTACATATAAAGTTGTAGACTATATAGAGTCTAAAGAGGCAAAAAAAATCACAGCTGATATTAAAAAAATGAAGCTAAAAGTAACCGCTCAGATAGAGGGTGATTCTATTCGTGTAAAAGGTGCTAAACTTGATGACTTACAAAAAGTGATGAAAGAGATTAAGAGTGGGGAGTGGGATGCTCCTTTAGTTTTTGAAAATATGAGATAGAGGAATTTAAATGCCAAAGATGAATATCGCAGATGCAGCAGAGTTTTTTGGAGTATCTAAAGAGGCTATACATAATCGTATTAGAAGGGGTTCACTAGAGAGCGTAATGGTTGATAATGAAAAAAATGTAATTATCGATGATACTAAACCACATATTAAAGCATCTAAAAAAATCAACACTAAAAATAGTACACAAACAGATGAAAAGTATTATAAATATTTAGAGACACAAAATGAAAAACTTCAATCAAAGGTTGAAAAACTTGAGAATGAAACTAGATCTTTGCGTGATCAAAAAGAGCAGATGCTTATAGATGAAAGACAAAAGATAGAAAAAATTTATAAAGATAAAGATGAGCAGTTAAAAAATATTTTAAATGCGATATCATCTAAGTTTATGCTTGAATCTCCTAGTGAACACCTTGAAGCTGAAATAGAAGTAAATGAAAAAAATGAAAAAAATTCTGAAAATGGCACATTAATTCCATTAAATAAATATCTAAAATCAAAAAACTTTTCTAAAAAGAAAAGGGAAAAAATAAAAATAAAGTTTAAAAAAAATCATAAGAGTGATAATAGAGTTATTAGACTAAATAAAAAGTATTATATAGATTTAGATAAGTATGATTATAGTGATTACTCGCTATAGATCTTGACTTCTTAGTCTTAACCCTTTTAGGTGGGTTACTGGATAAGAGAATGAAAGACCATTGCCCTCCCCAATAATATCAAGCCCTCTCATAACTTTACTAACAATTTTATCAACTTTTTTGCTAGGTACAATAAACATTAAGTTTGAGTGGGTAGAATTATTTTGTAAATGGTTATAAAAATTATCCATCTGAGCAAGTCCTAAACCATTAGCATGCATAATAGTTACACCAGTTGCTCCAGCTTCTTTTGCAAGTAATATAGCTTTATCTTGAAGTTTTACAGGAACAAGGATGTGAACAGCTGAAAATGCCATTTTATATGAATGTCTCCTATCTGTTCCATCAACTCTAATTGTTGCTAACTCCATATTTTCTGCATCTTCGATAGCATGTTTGAATTCAGATAGTTTAATCTTTTCTTTTTCATGCTCACTCATAACACCCATTCTTTCTGCTATAACTCCATATGCCATCACTGTAAGCATAGGGAACAGTGATGCAAAAGCGATAAGTCCAAAACCATCTATTAGGGGGTCACGACCTGGTATATTTGTAGCTAGTCCAAGCCCAAGAGCTGCGACAAGGGGCACAGTAATTGTAGAAGTTGTAACCCCACCACTATCATAAGCGATAGGTATGATATATTTAGGAGCGATAAATGTAAGTGCTATAACAAATAGGTAACCAACCATGATAAAGTAAACAATATCTCCACCATTTACAATACGAAAAGCACCTAATGATATACCAATAGCAACTCCAAGTGCAACAAATAAACGAAGTACAAAGTCATTTATCTTTCCATCACTAATCTCTTTTGCTTTTCTCGCAATAGCAGTTAAAGATGGTTCGGCCATAGTTGTTGAAAAACCTATTGCGAAAGAGAATGCATAGATTATAAAATTATTTGTATTTTTAGTTAGTTGATATGCCATAGTTTCACCAAGTGAAAACAGACCCATCTCTAAACCAATAATAAAAGCATCAAGTCCAATTATAACAAGTATAAAACCTATGATAACTTCTTTTAAATTATCAACCGATTCTTTTAATATTAGATATTGAAAAAATAAAATAACAGCCAATATAGGGATAACATCCATAGAGACACTTAGCAATCCTTTTATGACGGTAACAAAACTAAAATCAAACGCAGTAGCAGTTTCGGCGGTATGTGCAACAATAGGTATAATAACATCAGAAGCTTCTATAAATTGATATACATAGATACCATAAAATTGTACAAATATCATAGGTGTAAGTGATGCAAAAGCGATTAAACCAAATCCATCTAAAACAGGGTTGCGTCCTTTAATTGTTGAAGCTAGACCAATTCCAAGAGCAGCTACTAGAGGTACTGTTACAGTTGAGGTTGTAACGCCACCAAGGTCAAAAGCAAGACCAACTATCTCTTTTGGCGAGAAAAAAGTAGCAGCAACAACTAAGACATAACCAATAATAATGTAGTAGTGAATAGGGTGACCTTTTATAATTCTCCACACACCAATAACTATTGCAAATCCAACAGAAAATGCAACAACCATCCTAAGGACAAAAGCATCAATCCTACCAGAACTTATTCCAGCTGCTTTATCAGCAATAACTAAAAGGGCAGGTTCGGCAACAGTAGTACCAAAGCCTATCATAAAGGCAAAAATTAGTATCCATATAGTTGAGCCTTTTCTTGCAAAGTTACTTGCTAACCCTTCCCCAACAGGAAAAATTCCAACTTCAAGACCAAGAAGAAATATAGCAAGACCAATACCAACTATTGTTAATCCAATAGTAGTAGCCATCCAATTTTCTGGTATAGTTTGAATTATAGCTAATTGAAAAAAGAGTATTACTAAGATTATAGGTAATAAATCTCTAAATGATTCTTGCAGTAGCTTGAAAAATGATCTGAAGTTTAACAAACATAAACCTTTACAAAGTTTTATAATAATTGAGACATCTGATTAATTAGAAACTAGACCCTAAATCAAGTTTAGGGTGACATTGACTTCGTCATTC
>WFPU01000087.1 GCA_015487435.1 Sulfurimonas sp. | reverse complement strand
ATTTTGAATTACAGTATGAATTCTTTGAACTTGAGTATTAGTTATATTAAGTTGAAATAATACTAATAATTCAAAAGAACAAAAACTTTCACCTGAACAATATGCTCAATTACAACAAATGCTAGAATCTCAATCATGAACTAGTATTAATACACAAGCAGAAAAAACAATTGATACTTTAACTTGAACAACTAAATAAAATGAATTTAAATACAAGAATTACATGACCAGCATGAGCATGAGTAAACTCTACAGTAGATATTATTGCAGAGCTTTATGCTGAACTTTGATATAATTTAATTAGTGATATTGAATATGAATCAAGAATAAAATGATGAGTAAACTTTTTTGATGTAAACATATCAGATAACTGAGAAAAATTTCTTACTAAATATGTAGACATATGTTTAGCATTTAATGATATAAGTTTAGAAAAACAAATATCTTCACTTAAAAAATGATCTACTATTATAGTAAATAAAAAGTGGGTAGAAAAATTAATAGCTAAAGATATTTCTTTATCTGAATTTAATATTTTAGACCTAGAAATAAATGATAAATATGATAATACTTACCTACTTTGAATTTATGCTTTATATTTAAATCTAGATATAAATATAATTTTAGAAAAAATAGAAAAAGTATTTGCTAGAAAATGAGCTGATACAGTTCAAAAAAATCAAGATATTGTAAAAAATATTTTTAATACATATAAAATAAATAATAAATCTGATATATCTATTTGAAAAGTATGAAAACCTAAAACACTTATTTATTGAAATAAGTCATTAACTAAATGAGCAATAGAATGAGGTCTTGAATTTTATTCAGCATATCCTATGACTCCAGCTTCTACAATTCTTACAGAAGTAATTAAAGATTGATCAGTTACATATATTCAAAATGAGGATGAAGTAGCTGTTGCTAATTCAGCACTTTGAGCAAGTTTTACATGAGCAAGAGCTATGTGTGGTACTTCATGAGGTTGATTTGCACTTATGACAGAAGCATTAAGTTTTGCTGTTCAAGCTGAGTTTCCTATTACAGTCGTATTAGCTCAAAGAGCATGACCAAGTACAGGTACTCCTACTTTTCATGAAGCATGAGATTTAAACTTCGCATTAAACCCAACATTTGGTGATTTTAATCATGTTGTAATGTATCCTTCTAACTTAGAAGAAGCATATTATTTTGGATGACTAGCATTAAATATTGCTGATAAATATCAAACACAAGTAATATTATTAATGGATAAACAATCTGCAGAACTTCATTGAACTGTTTCTGAATTAAAAGTACCAGAAATAGATAGATGAGTTATATTAGATAATCCTCCAGAAGATTATAAAAGATATGAATTAAATGATTCTTGAATTTCACCAAGAGTAAAAGTTGGTACAAAAAATTGAGATTTTATAGCTACAAGTTATGAACATGACGAATTCTGAGCTACAAGTGAAGACTCAGAATTAAAGAAAAAATTTACAGAAAAAAGATTTAAAAAATTAGCTAACTTCTTTGAAAAAGAATGAATCTACTGATATGAAGTAGTAAATCCTGAAGCTACTAAAATTATTATTACAACATCATTTACTAGCTATACAGCAAAAGAATTTGTAAAAAATAATCCTGATTTTGGTTTAATTATAATGAAAATTATAAAACCATTAGATGAAAGAGTACTAGAAAATATAAAAGGTAAAGAAGAAATAATTTTTGCAGAATCAAACTATTCTGGTCAATTAGAAAATTATATGACTAAAGAATTATGACTTAAATATATCAACTGATTAAAAATTAGTAATATCAGAAAATATAACCTATTCCCTTTCTATATAGAAGACTTTAATGAATTAAAAAAATAATATGAGATCTTGATTAAATAATATACAATGGTGTCCTGGTTGTGGTGACACACTTATAATCGGAGCAATTAAAAAAGCATTTGCTGAGCTTGAAATAGAATCTCATGATAGAGTTGTAGTTTCAGGTGTTTGATGTAGTGGTAAAGCTAGTCAATATATTGATGGTTATGCAGCTGAAACTCTTCATGGTAGAACTCTACCTTTTGCTACATGAGTTAAATTAGCTAATCCTAATTTAACTGTTATGGCTATGTGAGGTGATGGTGATGGATATTGAATTGGTGTTGGTCACTTTGTTCATGCATGTAAAAGAGATTTAGATATAACTTATATAGTTATGGATAATGAAAATTATGCCTTAACAACAGGTCAAGCAAGTCCAACTACTCCTATTTGAGCAAAAACTAAAACTACTCCAGAAGGTAATACTTCTGAACCATTTAATCCTATTGAAATAGCTAAAAAAGCATGATGTAGTTTTGCTAAAACAGCCGATAGTATTAAGTTTGCTGAAATGAAAGATATTATTAAAGAAGCCATACAACATAAAGGTTTTTCTTTAGTAAATATTCATCAAGCATGTCCAAGTTTTAAAAGATGGTAAAAATACTCCTAAATGAGTGTTTTTTTTGCCTAAATTTTGAAAATATGGTTTAATAT
>WFPU01000086.1 GCA_015487435.1 Sulfurimonas sp. | reverse complement strand
TCTTTCTGCTGTTCTCTTTTCTTCTATTGTTATTTTCTTTTTAACGTCATTTCTGATCGGGTTTTAAAATGAAAAAAATACTATATAGTTTATTATTTATTTATTCTTCTTTATCTTCTTTATATGCTAATGTATGTGTTGATGTTAATGGTACTGGCTATACTTTGGGTACTTTGCAAGTTTTCCAAACTTCTATTGGTAAGGTTTTCAATTGTTCTCCTGATTCTTTTTTGGATTATCCTTATAACGATACGCAAGTTTATACTTGTTCTTCTTTTAGTGGCCCTGATGCTCAAGGTAATTATACTCTTTATGATTATAAAGTTTATGATAAAGGTTCTCAATGTGCTCTTCCTTCTGTTTGTCCTGATAATGATACTGTTCTTCCTGTTCCTGAATCTGATTGCCAAGGTTCTTTTACTTGGGTAAATGATGGTGCGGGTACTGTTTATAGTGAATTATATTGGCAGTCATGTGACAACACTTGTCGTGGTGTTGTTTTAAGTTTTTTAAATTGTGATCAATTGGGTCAAAAGCTTTCTAATGCTTGTGATAAATCTCAAAATAATTTTAATTTTGTTTGTAATGAGACTTCTGACGGTATGGGCTTAGCTGATATGGATAAGACATATTGTCGGCATAAAACAAACCCTTGTGATGCTGAGTTTGATAGAATACAATCTACTTGTGGTATTAATCAAACTATTATAGGTTATGAGCAATGTACCCATAATGGTTTAACTGTTACGAATCATTCTATCAAGTGTGTTGATAACAACTCTTCTGAAAATCCTGCTAATCAAAAGCCATGGGATTGTGAATCATATTTCCATCAAACATGGGATAGTGCATCTAATACTTGTAATTGTGAATCTGGTTATTTTCGTAATAACTATGGCTCTTGTGAAAAGTCTTTAGATGCTAATGCCTCTCAAGCTGAAAAAGATTCGGCAGCCGATAAAGCTGCTCAAGATGCCAAAGACAAAAAGAAAATGGAGAATGATTTTAATAATTCTCGTGCCTCTAATCAACATTTACAGAATATTGATAATGGTATTTCTACTCTAGCACGTGAGGTTAATACTACTAATAGTTTATTATCTGATCTCTCTAGCAAGTTTGATTCTAATGGTTCAACTGCTATTCCCTCTTTTAATCCTACTACTGATTTTAACGATTTAAAAGGTCAATACAGCTCTATTCAAACTTCTATTGATGATGTCAAGAATCTTTTGTCTAACGGTCTTGTTAATACAATTCCATCTGGTAGTGGTGGTTCTTGTGCTTATACAGGCTCTATAACTGGAAATGGTATGACTATCCCTGTTTCTTTTGATCCTTGTCAAGTTGTGCAGCCTTATTACACTACGCTTTATAATATTTGGTATTTCTTATTTTTTGCACTTTTCTTTGTTTTTTCTGTCAAAGTATTACTTATGAGTAAGGGGGATTAGATGGGTAAAGTTATTGCATGGATAATGACTAAAATCGGTTCTAAAGCTGTTTTAGTTGGTTTACAATTTGCAGGTGCTACGGCATATATCACGGCTCATGTCGTAGTACTTGGTTTTATTCTTTATGCTGTTAAGTTTATTTATGATCAGTATAACGCATTTATGGCTTTTGTAACTAATATGGGTGTTAATACTGATTTACTCGGTATGGTTGTTAATTTTTTACATGCTATTGGTTTTTTTAATGCTTTTAATGATGTATTTGCCATTTTTTCGCCTTTCTTTACTGCTTATTTAGTTTATAAAGTATCTATGATCTCTTTCAGTGTCGCTCGTTCTCTCTCTAATGAGTTTTTCAAAATTGGTGTTCTCTGGCAGCAATAAATCTATACAAGGAGTGACAACATGGCAATAACTTTCGTTACAGGTGTTTCGGGTTCTGGTAAATCTTACTATAGCGTTTATAAGATTTATCAAATGTTCAAGCCTGAAAAGTTAAAAACTAATTTTTTTATGCAATGGTATAGGTATTATGTAAAGCCTTTACCGCCTAAATATCAGTATAGATATGTTTATACAAATATCAATCAATTTAATTATGACTTTCATCCTCTACTCTTAAAACTTGATTTTAAACTCTTAATGAAAAATCTTACTAAATTACGTCATTTAGCTGTTAATAAAGGCTATACAGATGAAGAGCTGATAGAGGTTGCAAAAGAATTAAATCTTTATAATGTATTAATTGTGCTTGATGAAGCTCAAGATTATTTTAATAAGACAGTTGATGAAGTGCAGTTATGGTGGCTTACTTATCATAGACACTTGCATCAAGATATACATATAATTACGCAGCATTTTGATCAAATAGACAAAGCTTATTTAAAAAATGGTATCTATTTTTATAGAATGTCTCCGCCTTCTCTTGCTCTCGTTTCTTCTCGTTTTACTATAAGTTACTTTTCTTGTGTTGGTATGACGCAGAAATGCAGGGAAAAGACTTTCACTGTTCCTTATGATCAAAATGTTTCTAAATTATATGTTTCTGGCGATAAGACTGATCGTAAATCTGTTTTAAAAAAATATATATTTATTTTCTTAGGTATAGTTTTTTTCTTGTATGCTGCTTGGGCTTATTTTAATCATGTGCGTAATGAAGTTTCTCCGCTGCCAACACATAAGAAAAATCATAATAAATCTTCAAATATTAAAAGTCATTCTTCATCAATGTATAATGATTCTTCTATATCTGAAAAAACTTATTTTTTACATTTTTCTTGCGTTGATGATGTTTGTACATATAAACAGTTTCATATACCTGTTGAGTTTGTTTTATATTTTTTAAAAGCCTCTAACCCTCTCTTTAAAAAGACTATTTATCATAATTATTCTGATATTGATTATATGCTCGTTGTTGATGAAGTTTCGTACCAGATGATCATTAATAGTTTTTCAGATGATAAAAAAGAAAAAAAGAATAATGATGTTCCCTCGTCTGTTGCTCTTTTTGGGGGTGATAAAAAATGAAAAAGTTATTATTGATCCTTTTGTTTTCTCTTTCTCTTTATGCTGAATCAATAGAAATGAATTTAAAAGACTTTGCTCGTTTGGTTTCTGCTCAACATCATGTTAATATTATTGTCGATGATGATATAGAATCAAATAAGTTCTCTTTCTTTTTGCAAAATAATAAAAATATTATTCTATTACAAGCGTTTAAGAGAATGTTGGCTCTCAAAAAATTAGTTTTAGTTTATGATAAAGCAAATAGATTTTATTATATTAGGCAGCCTTTAGAGTATAAGAATCATACTTATACTTTTAAGTTGCATTCACTTCTATTTAATGATATTGAGCCTTTTTTGAAATCGTTTAAAGATTTGCAATACAGTTATATATCTTCTTCTAATGTTTTAGTCCTTGTATGTAATTCTATTGTTTATAATGCTATAAAGCCTGTTATATCTCTTAGCGATAAAGTTCCTAAACAATTCAAACTTAAAATCACTGTCGTGCAGGTTGATAATTCTATCGTCAAAGAGCGTGGAGTTGATATTAATAGCTATATAAAATCATCTTCAAAAAATACGGCTTATTTTATTAATTTGCTTACTTTGCCATCTTCTTCAACTGTTAATGTTTTTGATTCTGCTTTCGGTTTTACTGCTTCATTGAAATTCTTAGACACTATTGGAGCTTCTCAGATTGAATCTTCTCCGATCGTTACTGTGCAAAGTGGTAAAAAGGTTTCTTTTACTGCTGTTGAAAATCTGCCTTATCTCACTTCTAAATCTTCTGTAAAAGGTGCTAGTCAATCTGATACGCAAACAGTTGATTATAAAGATGTAGGTTTAAAGGTTAATTTATTGCCGCAGGTTGTTAATGATACTATTTTTATAGATATGCACTTTACTATTGAATCTATTATAGATAAATCTTCATTAACTCCTACAACTTCCAAACGTACATTAGATAATTCTTTTCAACTTAAAAAAGGGCAGGTTCTTGTTTTAAGTGGTCTTACAGAAACGGAAAAATCTAAATCTACTTATGGTGTTCCTATTTTGATGAAAATACCATATTTAGGGGGTATGTTTAGTTTCGATGTGGATAATAATCGTCAAAAAACTTTGTCAATTGTTATCGAGGTCTTATGAGTTGGATAGAAGAAGAGCTGCACTTGCGAGGAACGAGCAAGGCAGCTCTCTTGGCTATCTATAAAAAGTTTTCGGACAAATTCAAAAAGGAGTGACAACATGAAAAATTACGGAATGACAGACTATCAAATTAAAAAGGCTTACGACAAATTAAAGTTTAATCGTGAGTATATGCAATCTAATGGCATCCAATTAGATGGAAAAATAGTTCCATTTGCTGACTTTGTGGCAAATAGCTATATAAATTCTAATAGATACGTGGCAGAACTTCAGCATCGAGCTTGGTCAATCTATGAATATGCAGAAGAAAGAAATTTAAAAAATATCTTTATTACGCTTACTTTGCCATCAGAATGGCATCCTAAAAAAACTATAAATCGTAAACTTGTAAATAATCCAAAGTTTGGCGGTCGTAAATTTCTATCTAATAAATATACGCTTATTAATGGTGTGAGATATAAATTTTTAAATTGTGATATTCGTTTTAAGTGCTATGATGGTTCTTTTGAATCTTATTTATATTTTGGTAATTCAGTTGATAAATATACTCCTCGTAACGCTTCTGTGCAGCTCTCACGTAACTTAAAAAGATTATTTGATGATAGAAGCTTTAAAAGTGTAGATAAAGATGATCGCTGTTACTTCCGTGTAACTGAGCCACACAAAGATGGTACACCACATTTACATATATCTCTTTTCGTTCCTGATGATAAGGTTGAGCGCATTGTTAAGGCTTTAAAGCGTTTATATCCTGCTCCGCTTGGTAAAGTGGAAACAAATGTAAAAAGTCCTGTAAGATATCTTATGAAGTATGTTTTAAAGACTCTTGATGATCTTAGGGATGAGAAGAGTGATATTTCAAATCTTACGCTCTGGTATCTGTATCACGGAATTAGTCGCTTTTATACTTCACGCACGTTTGTAGCTCTTGAAGTCTATCGCAAATTAAACGGCATGTATTCTTTGCGTGATCTTACTAAGGACTATCGTTCACAGGATATCGCAGTTTATTTGGATACTACTACAAGGAAAATAGCAAGTATAGAGAATGAACACGGAGTTATATACACTCCAAAACCTGTTAATTGGTATGAAAAACTTTATGAATCGGATCATACATATTTAGAGGGCGAATTTGAGCCATTATTTAGAGAGAAAAAGGTTCAAAAACCTATCGATGTTATCATAGATGGAGAGCAATTCGTTTATATAAACAAAGAGATTGTTAAACCTAAAAAGATGCCATACCAAATGACAGATTTCGAGTTATACAATTATTTTAATAACCTTGATATTGATTTAGTAGATGATAAACACTACATGCACACACGTAATCTTTTAATAGACAGAGGTTATCTTGATGAAGATATTCTTCCATTGGATGCAATGGAAAAAGTTAATGAGTATTTTGAATTAGAGGGAGCTTTTTAATGAAAATTTTAAATCTATATGCTGGTATTGGTGGTAATAGAAAACTATGGGGTAATGAACATGAAATTACTGCTGTTGAATTTGATTCTGCAATAGCACGAGCTTATAAGGATAGATTTCCATATGATAATTTAATTGTTGCAGATGCAAAAGATTACCTGTTGCATCATTATAGAGAATTTGATTTTATTTGGGCTAGCCCGCCTTGTCAATCTCACAGTAGAGCTAGAAAATGTAAAGTTGATTGTATAAATAATAAGATGGGTATCAATGTTCCTGTTTTCCCTGACTTATCTCTATATGAAATTATTATTTTTTTGAAACATCATTGTAGAAATAAATTTGTAGTTGAAAATGTTAAACCATATTATAAACCGCTAATTTTTCCTTCTGTAACTATTGATAGACATATTTATTGGTCTAATTTTCATATTTATGATTTTTCTATTGAAAAAAAGTATAAGATTCAGAAAGTGAATATTTCTTCTTTAACTGATTTTGATATTTCAAAATATAAAGATATTAAGAATAAACAGCAGGTTATACGTAATCAAGTTGATTATGAAATTGGTAAACATATTCTAGAATGTGCTTTAAATTCTTATATGCCTGTACAACTTGGTCTTTTTGATGTTATTTAATCACTATTCATCTTTATATCT
>WFPU01000085.1 GCA_015487435.1 Sulfurimonas sp. | reverse complement strand
GTTATTAAAAGCAAACGGTCGTCCAATCGCACCGGCTGAAATGGTAGCAAAAGTTAAGGAGATGATGTAATGGCATTTAATTATGATAAATATTTACGTGTAAATAAGATGCCGACACTTTGGTGTTGGGGTTGTGGTGATGGTGTTATTTTAAAAGCAACAATTCGTGCTATTGAGAAAATGGGATGGGATATGGACAATGTTTGTATCGTATCTGGAATCGGATGTTCTGGACGTTTTTCTTCATACATTGATTGTAATACTGTTCACACAACACATGGTCGTACTGTTGCATATGCAACAGGTATAAAACTTGCAAAACCACATGCAAATGTAATTGTTGTTGCAGGTGATGGTGATGGTCTTGCTATCGGTGGTAACCATACTATTCACGGTTGTAGAAGAAATATTGACTTGAATTTTATTTTGATCAATAACTTCATTTATGGTCTTACTAATTCTCAAACATCTC
This sequence comes from Sulfurimonas sp., assembly GCA_015487435.1. GTDB lineage: Bacteria > Campylobacterota > Campylobacteria > Campylobacterales > Sulfurimonadaceae > Sulfurimonas. The sequence goes on along the minus strand of WFPU01000085.1, from coordinate 12,734 downwards.
CAACAACACCTCGTGGTATGTGGACTGTTTCTCAGAAAAACGGTAATATTGACCCAACTTTTAATGCTTCAAACCTTGCAATCGGTGCAGGAGCTTCTTTTGTAGCGCGTGAGGCGATGACAGATCCTAAGAAATTAGAGAAAATTCTTGTAAAAGCATTCTCTCACAAAGGTTTCAGTTTTATTGAAGTACTTTCAAACTGTCACATCAACCTTGGACGTAAAAATAAAATGGTTTCAGCAATGGATAATCTCAAGTGGATAGACAGCATTACTTTACCTCTTAAAAAATGGGAAGCTATTGAAGATCCTGTTGAAAAAGAAAACATTCTTCCAACAGGTGTATTAAGAGAAGTTGATCAAGAAGAGTACTGTGACATGTACGCTGAAATTCAAAAAGCTGCACAAGGGCAACGTGCTAAAATCACTCAAGATGACTTTGAGAAAAAATTATAAGGAGCAATAAATGAGACACACATTACGATTTACTGGTGTTGGAGGACAGGGTGTTCTTCTTGCCGGTGAGATTATGGCTGCTTGTAAGATTAAAAATGGTGGTTATGGTTTAAAAACTGCTACTTATACATCTCAAGTACGTGGTGGAGCAACAGTAGTTGATATCACACTCGATGATGAAGAAATTCGTTATCCATATGCAAATGAAGGTGAAATTGATTTTATGCTTTCTGTTGCTGATGTGTCTTACCACCAATTTAAAAATGGTGTAAGACCTGGTAATAAAATCGTTGTTGATCCAAATCTTGTTCACCCAACAGATGAAGATAGACAAAAATGGGATATCATTGAAATTCCTATTATTACGATTGCAAAAGAAGAGGTTGGTAATGTTATTACTCAATCTGTTGTCGCACTTGCAATTACAAATACAATGACGGAAGTTCTTCCTGAAGAGTCTTTAATAGAGACTATGCTTTCAAAAGTTCCTGCAAAAGTTCATGAAGCAAATAAAAAAGCTTATGCACTTGGTAAGGCATATGCACTAGATGCAATGGGTAGTAAATAAACCTTACACACCTTTAAAGCAGCTCTTTTAGGGCTGCTTTTTTTATTAAGCGCTTTTAATATTAGTTAATATCTAATTTTTTATACTTTCCCAAAAAAAATCCACATGTTTCTCAAATTGTGTTGTTAAGTGATTTACAGAGTTTGAATCAAACTTGAGTATTGTTACCTGCAATCTTATGTAGAAGAGGGTGCTTATAAACTCATATGCGACCATCATAGGGTCACTCGAGCGTATAAGAGAGTTCTGCATCATTATAAAGAAGCCCTCAGAGAGTGTTTTTATATTCTTATCATGAAATTCACTGATAAACTGCTCTCTAAGCTCTCTGTTTTGCATCAACTCTATCATCAGCAACCGAAACATATTCTCGTTGTTCTTATCAAATGTAAGCATTTTATACTGCATAGTAAATTTATGCAAAAATGGCTTTCCTCTCAGAGCGAGTTCTTTGATCTCATCACTTGAAAGAGAGAAGGGTGAAGAGAATATACCACGTGCTACTTCTAAAAATATCTCTTCTTTATTTTTAAAGTGATTATACAATGCACTTTCACGTATTCCTACTGCTGCAGCAATTTTTCGTACACTTGCACCTCTATATCCAAGCTGTGAAAAGAGGGTGGTTGCTACTTTTAAGATCTTTTCTTTTGTTTTATTACCTTTGTTTAAATCCCTATTCTGCGACATTTTAGCTCCTTTTTTTGTATGTGAACAGACGTTAATTTAATAGCAATTATATATGAACAAGTGTTAATAACAGCTTATGAATAAATGAACAAGTGTTAATTTATATACTTCTCAAAGAGAACACTTGTTCATATCTCTAATTTTGCTATATATGATTAATTGAGTATAATTTCATCTAGGTATAGGAGATAGTTACTTGAATTACTTCAAGAGGAAAGTCCGAGCTGCCGTAAGACAGTGTTCCATTTAACGAATGGCCGTAGTAATACGAGGGAAAGTGCAACAGAAATTAAACTTCCACAGCAATGTGGTAAAGGTGAAAAGGTGGTGTAAGAGACCACCAGTCTTTATGGCAACATAGAGAGCTTGTAAACCCAACATGGCAGCAAGAAACAGATGGTTAGCGTCTTACAATGCTATTGTTTCGCTAGAGCTATATTGTAAAATATAGAGTAGATTAATGCTATCACTACAAAACTCGGCTTATCCTATACCTTTATATCTATATTATTAGCCACAAAGAAGGGGAGTATACATGAAAATCATTATCTTGTCTTTTATCCTGCTTCTACTTAGTAATTGTTCCTCACCACATATAAATCAAAAAAACAACACGCAACTCAATATAAGCTATAAGAATAGGGTGCTCGTCGCTGGTGTAGGTAAAAAAATCTATGAAAACGAAATCATATTCTCTAATATTAACATCTATCAATCAATATATAAAATGGCTGATCAATACCTTATCTACGAATATGCACAGGCATCAAGTGGATACAAATTTACAAAAGGCGTAAAACGCTCTGTTGCAATTATATTTGACACCAATGATTATGATCTACAATATACAAAAGGAAACATATACTTTTTTACTCTACGGCAGAAAAAGAATGATGCTACAATATACCTTATAGTCGAAAATAGAAATAGCTCTGCACTTAAACTAGTGTATGGACTAAATAAAATAAGTTATGAAACAATAAAGAAAGCTCTTCAGGAGAATAAAGTTATTTCTGACACTAATAACACGATAACAAAGCAAATAAAAAAGACAGACATGATTAAAACAAAATGGAGTCCGAAGGTAATTATATTGGATCAATTGGTCTCAAAACCTGTTGGAAGAGTTCCATTTGGAAGAAAGTAATTTTTTCAAGAGAATTTACATTATGTTAACCAAAGTGAGTATTACTATGAATACACGGTATTTCGTACTATCTATATTATTAAGTCTAGCAACACTAAGTCCGCTGCAAGCATCAAGCACTCCATACAGCCTGAGAAAATATGCCCACGTAAAAGCTTTTTATAAAACAATTACGCCAATTGTACTGCAAATATCAAAAGAGAAACATATTCCACCTGCAGCTGTACTTGCCATTGCTGGATTAGAATCCGGATATGGTCAAGGTTACGTAGCGCAAATAACCGGAAATATTTTAAGCCTTGGTGCTTATAAGAGTGATCCTGAACTCCCGGCACTCTATCTGCCCTATTCAAAATCTAAAAAGAAGATTCTTTTTGATCCCAAAGAGATACAAAAACTTCCTAAGAGTGATTTGGTCTATAAAAGAAGAGCTCCTAGTCTCAAAAAAGACTATCGCCCTCTTCCTTATGCCGGATCGTATGAAAACCTTGAACTTTTAAAATACAATGAAGGCCTCAGAAAACAAGCCTATAAAGCATGTTTTCATGACTTTGCGACAAAATGGTTAAGTACAACTTCAAAAGTAGCGAGTTTTAGAGAAGCTAGAATATGGCTCAATACTCTTGTAGCACAAAAAGGCTATAGCGCTTTACTCTCTCAAAAGACCAATGAGCAATTCATCTCTCATGTTGGTGGAAAACCGCACTCGTTTAATTATCGCACTACATGGCCGAAAAAAGTGAAGTACATTATGCACAGAGTAGGTTTAGTATCTTTAGTAAACTGTATGGAAGAGAAAAATCTCAATTTTGAACAAGCATGGAAGGAAAAATAGACAATGAGTTCACGCAAAGAACAGTTAATAGAAGATATACAAAACTTACTCAATAATTATGAAGGCATACGCCCTACTTTTATTAACCCTGATTTACTTGAGTTTATGGATGAAGAGACACTTATAAGCATCATCGATTCTCTTTTGGATCAGAAAGAAGATAATAAAGAGGCAGATACCGAGTGGTTGGAAAAATTCAAAACAAAATAAACCATTGTTTCATTTTGTTATAGTTATTTACTATTAATAGTGTATAATATCACAAATTAAAATAATAGGAAAAAAACAATGGGTAATGTAGATTTAATTCAGTTAACTGAACAGACAAAAAAGCTTACGGCAATGGTCGTTGAAGATGAAAAAGTAACAAATGAGCTTTTAAGCTCTACGTTTAAAAACTTCTTTGCAGATGTAGATTCATGTTTTGATGGTGAGACAGCACTCAAGATTTATGAAGAGAAAAAACCAGATGTTGTTTTCGTTGACATCATTATGTCTGGTATGGACGGTATCGAGCTTGCACGTAAGATCCGTGAGATCAATCCGGCACAGATCATCATCGTTATTTCAGCAAGTAACGATATGGAGAAAATCTCTGAATCAATAGAAGTTGGTGTAAACAGCTTCATCCAAAAACCAATTGATACAAAGAAAATCATTGAGCTTTTAAACAATGTTGTTTCTATGATCGCGAAGAAGAAAAAAGTTGAAACAAAAACTTTCTCAATTTCTCTTCCATTAGACCTGTATGAGACAGTAAATGACAATGCAAAAGCAGAGAGTATCTCTAAAAATGCAGTAATCATTAGAGCACTTCGTAGCTTTTACGAATAATCATTTTTTTATATAGATTTTAGCTCTATTTAAGAGTAAAATCTATATAATTTCGGCTCAACAAAAGTTGAACTTTCAAATAAAAAGTGGCCCCGTCGTCTAGCGGTTAGGATCCATGGTTTTCATCCATGTTACAGGAGTTCGATTCTCCTCGGGGTCACCAACTTTTCTCTACAACTCCCTAAAATAAGCACTTTTACACTTACTTAATTAAGCTTCATTGTATTTTGTACACATTTTTTGTGCACAGAGGGGTCACTCCGTGGGCAAATACATTATGCAAATCAACAAATCACTCTACTTTCGTAGAAGAATTCCACAGCATTTATCACATTTTTTTCAAAATAAGGCCGAAATCCGCATCCAATTGGGAAAAATCTCTTATTTCCATGGTAACATGTATGTAAAAGAATTGAACAATCTGTTCGAGGAGTTAATTACTATGTTACAAACTGACACAAATGATAAAATATTTAAAACCAAACAATATATTGATGCGATGCTTTGCTACTCAAATAACAAAGCCAAAAAATACACCGTTACTCAATCATTTTCTCTTAAAGAGAGTGAAGAGTACATAAAAGAAGTGGAAGAAGCTTTACAAGCAAAATTAGAAACACTAAGTTTCAAAGAAAAAAAGAAACTCTTAGACAATCTCGATGTCCTTGATAAACTTGTGCATATTATAGACCCAAAGAATGATTTTGCACATCACCCTACACACTCGACTGCACAACAGAAAAAAAGAGAAACAATCACATTTAAAGAACTCTATAAAATTTTCATCAAAGAAAAGATCCAGGAGAGTGGCGAAGATGTTGCACAAAGTACTTGGAGAGATTATCAATCATCTTACAATGATTTCATCTATGTAATCGAAGATGCAGAAGATAGAGATATATCAAGCTTTACACGGGAAGATTTTAGAACATTTGTAGATGCTTTACACAATCATCTACCAAAAAATAGAACAAAGTTAAAACAGTTTAAATCACTCCCCTATTCCGAGCTTAAAAAGCTTGAACTTACAAATGATGAAAAACTTGCATCGAATACCAAGAAAAAGAAAATGTCAACAATCAAACAGATGTTTGATATTGCACTTGATGCACGATACGGCTACATCGACATAAACTACGCAGAAGCATTTCTCATCAAAGAGACGAAAAAAAGTAAAAAGAATAAAGAAGAGAAACGATTACCACTCAACAATGAAAATCTAAATAAAATATTTAATTCTAAACTTTATACTACACAATTAAAAAGAACTCTCAAACAGAAACCTGAGGAATACTGGATACCAATTATAGCCCTTTACACTGGGATGCGACAGAATGAAATCTGTCAGCTCTATATCGAAGATGTAAAAAGTGAGATTATTTCAACGGGTGAGAAAGTGTACTACTTTGATTTAAATGAAGATAAAGATAAACATCTAAAAAATGACAATGCTTACAGACTCGTTCCAATTCATCCAAAACTAATAGAACTCGGATTTATTGACTACTTCAACTCTATAAAACACAAACAGGCGCGATTATGGAGCAATTTACGATTGCATCCAACTGAAAAGAGATACAGCATCGATTACGGCAAAAACTTTATGTCATATTTCAGAACTTATGTGTCAGAAGACCCCACGCAAGTATTTCATAGTTTTAGACATACAGTAGGCGACCAACTGCTTAAAAATGCAGTCAAATACAAACTGCCAAAAGATTTAATGAACAGAATTATGGGACACGAACCTGATAAAGATGAAACATCAAGGACATATTCCCAAGGATATGGTATTGAAGAACTATACAGAGGAGTTTGTAGTTTGGAGTTTAGAGAATTTCCAAAAAAACTTTAAACATCATGTATAGTATTTTTATTTATGTGCTAATGTTGTACGGAATTAAGGTTACTATATATATAATTGTATATAAGTCACGTTTATCATAATTGTTCATGACTTAATTTAACTTTTTGGAGCGAATAATGACAAAAGAACACTTACAAAAGTTAATTAAAAATAATGAAAATGTTACGAATATTGATGTTTCTAATATAACAGATATGTCTTATTTATTTGAATATGCAACCGATTTTAACCAAGATATATCGAATTGGGATGTATCCAATGTTACCAACATGAATAATATGTTTTTAAAAGCTAAAAATTTCAACCAACCTCTAAATAACTGGAATGTTTCAAAAGTAACTGATATGTCTGGTATGTTTTCAAATGCAGAAAGTTTTAATCAACCTTTAAATAAATGGGATACTTCCAATATAACTAATCTGAATGGAATATTTAATGGAGCAAAAAAATTTAATCAAGATATATCGAATTGGGATGTGTCTAATGTTACGAATATGAATGGTGCATTTTGTGGTGCAGAAAGATTCAATCAACCTCTTAATAGTTGGAATGTATCTAATGTTGAAAAAATGAATATGATGTTTGCCAACGCAAGTTCATTCGATCAACCTCTTGATAACTGGGATGTTTCACATGTTCGCTGGATGTCGAATTTGTTTTGTGAAGCAGAAAGATTTAATCAGGATATATCAAATTGGGATATAACAAATTTAGAATGCATGCATAATGGATTATTGCCAGATAAAACTTGTTATAAAGAGCTTGATTCTCTTATAGATTTGGAATGGCACAAATAGAGGATATATCATAGAGTAGAGAAACTAAATGTTTTCATTTTTAAGGAGATGGATAGAAATCAACTTCTTAAAACTACAAAAAGTTTAAGAAATCCGATAATGAAGTACGAATCTAACAAAGATAAAAACGGAATATATTTACGAAGTTGGGAGATAAAAGAACTATTTTAAGGAGTATTTTGTTTTTATAAGTAGTTTTGTGTAAAATACTTGTTAATGAATAGTTATATCATATTTCATATACGTTATTCGTGATATGCTTTTTAAAATTAAAACAAAGGTTGATTAATGAAAAAATATATCCTCTTCTTTTCTATTGTAGGTTTATTCACTTCATTATGTGCAAATGTACTACAATGTCAAGATATTTATACATCAATAACATCTCAAAAAGGGAATGCTCCCTATATAACTGAAGGAACAAAAGGAAAAGGTACAACTAAGATTAAAATCACTTTTGATGAAAAAAAAGTTTTTATAACAGTAGGTACTGATAAACAAGAATTATTTTGGCTTGGTCAAGGTACAGGGGCTTCTTATTTATTAGAGAAAACAAAAAGTGGCAATTTTAATTTATATACATTATTTAATGATGGCACTTTAACAATTTCTAAATCTTTTGATGTATTTGGTATGGCAAAATTAAATGTACAAACTATTTATCACTGTCATTAAAATATAATAGCACAGTATAAAATTAAAAAACATGTTACCGTAGCTGATTTTTAGATTTAAAAATTTAACTACCATTATGAAATTAAAAAACTAGAACAACTGGTAATATGTTTTGTATTTGATCACTAAGGAAATATAATGAAAAAAAGATTGATTTTATTCTTTATAATTTTTTCAATAGTATTACATGCTACAGTAAAAGAGAAAGCTTGCGTAAAGTATAAAAAAAGTTATGGATGGTCACATGGGTATCCTGTAATTGTTACTATTATCAGTGGATCAAATTTAAATTCTGTGATAGGTAGCTTTACAAAATATGATTCTTTTTCTACATATGCTATTGTTTTTTGGGACGAGCATAAAACAAGTATTTTTAAATTACCTCCTATGTCTATGGGTGCTTTACCTATGTTTGAACAAGAAGTAGAAGATCAAGAAAGACGGAAATGGAAAATAAAAAAAGGGCATGATTTTTGTTATTAAAACTTACTACTAATAAAACCTATTAAAGAAATATTTTATTCATCTATTGATCATTATCCAAAAAAAGTCTTACTTGACTCGTATTTTCAACACTTATACTTTGCCATCTCATTTAAATTAGAAATAGTTATTTATTACTTCGTAAAAAACCTTTCAAAATTCATATATAAATTTTTTGAAAAAGACTAGTGAAAGATCTTACATGATAGTATTTCATTATTTTGTAAAGTTTTACAAAAAATTTACATCTGCTTTTACAGTTCAAATATCGCCTGTTAAAGAAATACAGCACTGTATCCTCTGCATACATTGCACTATCTCTTTTTTATTTTTTTACACAAAAAAGAGATAGTGCAACTAACTGTCTCGAAATAAGTCATACTCCTGGACATACTTTTTTACTGTCCGTCTATCTAAGTTTGTAAGCTTTGCGATACTTGCATAAGTTAGCTTCTTTTGTTGCTCTTTCAAAGCTATAATAGCTTTCTTTATAGCATCTATATTGCTTTTGCGAAGCAAATCAATCTTTGCTTCTCTTGCTCTTTGCATTGATTCTTCCTTTACTTTTTGAGAAAGCAAAGCATTCGTTCTTTCCGCAGAAAGCGATTGCCTTTGTTTCATTTCACGAAGATAATCATCATAAGCCAAGTTTCGCATTTTAGGAAATTCCATTATGCCAACTTGTATATCCCTATCTACAAACTTAGGTATAAAAAGAGTTCCTGTCTCTTTCCTTTTATAAACAGAATGACAAATATTCAACACTTCATCACCATCTAAGGGTGGTCTTGCTTGTTTATTAATGCTCATAAGATAATTAGTTAAGTCATCATAAGAACTTAGTGAATTAGATAAGCAAAAGTTCACTGCAAATAAAAACAGTTTATCGTTCCTTTGCCCTTTAACTAAATCATTAACACTAACCGAAAGAGAATTCTTTTTAGATGTAAGTATTGTGAATTTTTTTTGTGAAGTTTTCACTAAATGTTTAAACGATGAAAGTGAATAGTCTTGTTCCCCAGAGTACCAAAAATTATGCCTTAAAGGATTCCGCCAAATACCCCATAGACGATTACTTGCAATCTTATCGCAATCCATTACATTGCTAATCGCTGCTTTTATGTCTTGCAAATATTTTTTAGCTTTTTTACTCTCCAAAAACACTGCATTTTCCAAATGAAAAGCAAAATGGTAACCCTTATCCGTTTGCAGTGTATATGTAGGTATACAGCCAGTTTTTGCATAAATTTCGTGCACCATCTCATTTAATGTATATACTTCAATTGCTTTTTTATCATCAATCATATCAATATCAAATATCATCCATTGCACCACTTTTTTATTGTTAAACTGCATAAATTTATATTCTTTTAGAGCTTGTTTCTTATTCCTGTTTCTATTCTCTCGTTGATTCGCCGTAGTCTTATGATTAGATGCATTTAATTTTTTTGGCAATGTTTTCATAAGTAATGAGAAGAGATCGTTGTATCGTTGTTTATCGTCCATCTGGACACTCCTATAAGTCCTCTTCCTTTTTTGGAAAGAGTTGATTTAGAAGTGCCCTATGAAGGACTATAAAAAATGTACATTACAAGCGGTGTACATATTTATGTTCTATGTGTGCAGTTACACTGCACTTAGCAAAATCTGATAAATTTGATCTCTAAAAAATAAAACCGATATTTGGAAATTTAGAAAAAAAAGAGAAAGTGTAGGATTCATGTAAAAAATCCAGATGTAATTAATTAAACTCCTAAAAAATGTTCTGTACTTTGTTATAAATGATGTGAGATTTTTTTAAAAAGAAGTTTGTGAAAGATAATATGTGGTAATTTCTGCTCGTTTATGATTTATCTCTTTTGAGACTTTTAGCAAGGCTTCTTTATAAGATAAAGTTTTTACAAGTTGTTCCATACGATTTTTTACATAAGTAAAACGAAAGTCGTGGCTCTTTATATTTAGCTCTTTTAAGACTTCTCGATATTGTTGATAGGAAATAGCTTTATTGTTTGTAATAAGTTGATAGAGTTCTTTTGAGATGGGAATCGCTTTATAAAGATGATTTCCTTTTCCTTTTAAACCTTCAATAGTATTTTGAGCTGTTAAATACTTTTGTGAATTATTTAGAAGTTCTCTTGCCTCTGAAACTCTTAATCCTAATTTAGCCTGAATAGTTGCAATTGCTCCTGCGGATGGACTTTTCAGAGATATAGCATTTAAAACTTCTTGCAATTTTTCAATTTCTCTGCTATAAGTTTTTTGATTTGGTTGTTTAATGTCTTTTAGGTGTGATACAAAGTCATTAAAGATTTGTTTATCTGTAGAAATAGTGATTCCTGTATGCTTTAATCCATCCATCAACCCCGAGAATCCACGGGTGAAATTAATAGATGATTTTAGACTCATATTTTCAGTTTTTTTGTGAAGAAAATTTGTAATCATTTCATTTGTCATGTACTGATTTAATTTGTTTTCTGACAAATGGAGTGAAATTGCATACTCTGCAAAGGATTTTAAGTAATTATCTCTTTTAAGTGCGAGGGCATTTGAGTGTGTAAGATGCTCATCTTTTTTATTGTGTCTGCTTTGTCCCCTTGCTTCCAAACGAATTTTCGCATTTTTAATTTGTTTCTCAAATGTAGAACCTTTTAAGTTTGCCATAGCTTCCACTCTTGATATTTTGTGATATATGTTTTAATAGTCTGGCGGGAAATCTTTACATTATGTTGCAGTTGCAGTTCTTTCGCAATCCAACCCCATCCATTGCTTGTACCAACTGTTTGATAATAGAGCCCAATTATTTCTTGTCTATATCTTCGAATTGCGATATGTTTCATCTGAAAATCAGGTAAATTTTCGTGTGAATTATTTTTCTTGGCATTTTGTAATTTATCTATTAGTATGCTCACAGCCCTTGCTAATGTGTATGTATTTAGATTGTTTTTCCGAAGATATGACAAGCTCATATATAATGAAGCTTGAACATTTTTTTGCTCTACTTCAAAAGCATTTGCGATTCTTTTTATGTCGTTTCGCTTAAAAGCCATTAATTGTCCTTTGTATAAATAAATTCAATATTAATATCCGCTATATCCCAAATCATTGCATCATCAGTGGATAATGTTGCTTCCATCACAATCCAGTCATCCCCAATTTCAATATTATCTAGTTGATATATTTCTCGTGTAGATTTTTCTCTGTTAGATGCGATTAATAGATTCTTTTTGAGATTGATAAAATACCTATCATTATCAAGTTTGAATATTATTTTTTTTAACATTTTTGATCCTTTGTTTTTTAATTTATTGTGAAGAAAAAGAAATTATCCATTAAGGATATTTTATGAAGAATTTACGTGTGTACAGCAGAAGAATTTAGACAAGTAGTTTTTTAAAACTACCAAAACTTTTTAATTTTACACACACTGTTACGATTAGCTTAGTGTATAAAACATATATCATGTAGTATCTTAACGAAGATACAAACTAAAACTACAAATGAGAGTATAGCTGTCACTCCCTCTATAAACATCTAAACTATTACATTATTCTCCTTTTATTTTTTTAATTTAAAGACTGTCTGTCTATAATATGATTATAAATTATGTAAATAAACAAATAATTCTTGAAAAATATATTGATTTTTTGAAATAATTGTAGTAGTATATCTTTATAAATTTAGGCACAAAATTTGTGCACAAAACTCTTTGATACTCAATTAAGGACCCTGTTTTAGGGGTTTATGAGACAAGGGTGACCCTCTCCTCGGGGTCACCAACTTTTCTCTATAGCTCCCTAAAATTGGTACTTTCACAAATATTTTATTGATACAATCTTATTTCTTACATAAATTATGTGTACAATTAGCGATTCTTTTTACTTTCGTAGACAAATCCAAAATGCGTATGTAATTAGAAAAAACATTCAAGCATATATTTAATTTAAGGCTGATGCATATATAATGTATTTGCATAAATTGCTAGATTATAAAAAGGAACAAAATTGTTAGACAAGTTATTATCATTACAAAAACAACTTCCTCTTTTATTAATACTATTATTTATTTCTCTTGCTATGGCTTTATTTCTACCCGCAATGACAACTTTATACATTTTTTATCCTATCTTGATTATTATGTATATCGCTTATTTAGTAATGAAAGACATATCTGTGTCAACAATACTTTTAAATATTGTTTTTATTATTTTAGGAACAATTATTACATTAGGGATGCCTTGGATTTTATCTTTTTTATTGTTTATACATATATTTCCAACATATATTATTCTTTTAATCACACTAATTATAATGAATCTACTTCCATTAAAAAAATATTCAAAAAATATAAAAATATTAACTTTTATATTTTTAGCAACCATTATAG
>WFPU01000084.1 GCA_015487435.1 Sulfurimonas sp. | reverse complement strand
CCTTTATCTATTATAATATAGGACTTTGTCTCTATATAGACTAAGTTTCTTTAAAAAGAGATTAAAATTACAAAAGAAATATAAAAATTTTCAAATTTAGGAGTAAATATGGTTGAACATCATGATTTATTAAGATCATTCAAAGATAACTGTGGATTTGGGCTTGTTGCAAATATTAAAAATAAACCTTCAAAAAAAGTTTTGGATGATGCGGTTACTGCGTTAGAGCGTATGATGCATCGCGGTGCAGTTGCAGCAGATGGTAAAACAGGAGATGGTAGTGGATTATTATTATCAATGCCAAAAGAATTTTTAAGAAAAGAGGCTTCTAAGGCTGGAATTGAACTTCCTAAACTATTTGCAGTAGCTTCAGTTTTTTCTACGGATGATAAAGAGTTAGATACATTAGAAGAAATTTGTTTAAATAACGATTTAAAGATAGTGCTTCGTCGTATTGTACCAGTTAATAAGAATGCTCTTGGTGATCAAGCCATCGCAACATTACCAAATATAGTTCAAATGTTTATCATTCCAAATTCAATTATGGCGACTGATAGATTTGATGCACTATTATATCTGTCTCGTAAAGAGATTGAACACAAGCTAATTTCAAATAGAGATTTTTATATATCATCTATGAGTTCATCAGTTTTATCATATAAAGGTCTTGTTATGCCAACGCATATCAAAGAATTTTATATAGATTTACAAGATGATACTTTTAAAATTTCATTTTCTTTATTTCATCAAAGATTTTCAACAAATACACTACCTGAGTGGCGTTTGGCTCAACCATTTCGTGCAGTCGCTCATAATGGTGAAATTAACTCTATAGAGGGTAATCGTATAAATGTTGAGATCAAAAGTGAAAGTATAAAGAGTGAAGTATTTACAGATGAAGAGATAAAAAGAATTTTACCAATATTGCAACTAAACTCCTCTGACTCTGCATCAGCTGATAATTTTTTTGAATTTTTAATCGCTAACGGTATGGATTTTTTCAAAGCAGTTCGTGCAGTAATACCCTCAGCTTGGCAAAATGCTCCACATATGGATCCAGAACTTCGCGCTTTTTATGAGTATCACTCAACTGTGTTTGAAGCATGGGATGGTCCAGCAGCATTTTCAGTAACAGATGGTCGTTATATTGGTTGTACGCTAGATAGAAATGGACTTCGTCCATCAAAATATATAATTACAAAAGATGACAACCTCTTAATCGCTTCTGAATATGGTGTTGTAGACATTGATGAAGATAATATTAAAGAGCGTGGAAGATTGCAATCAGGAGAGATGTTGGGGCTTGATTTAAAATATGGAAAAATCTTTAAAAATGATGACATAAATAAATATCTTAAAAGCTCAAATCCATATATGAAGTGGTTAAATGAACATATGATCTATCTGCAAGAGCATATCGAAGAGCAATATACCTATACATGTGACTTTAAAGATGAAAATATAGTTAATCGCCAAAAGTATTTTAATGTAACACAAGAGGTAATTGAACAAGTTATTGAACCAATGATGAAAGATTCAAAAGAAGCTGTCGGAAGTATGGGTGATGATACTCCTCTTGCAGCTTTTTCAAATAAACAAAGAAGTTTTACTGATTATTTTAAACAAAAATTTGCTCAAGTAACAAATCCGCCAATTGATCCAATTCGCGAGAGTGTTGTAATGAGTTTAAATACGGGTTTTGGAGAGATACATAATATACTTGATGAGATTCCATCTCATGCACATAGATTAAAAACAATTTCACCAATAATTACAAAAGAAAAATTGGAAGTTTTAAAATCGTTTGGAGATAAAAAATCACCAAGATATCAATCTTTTTATCATCATAAAACATTTTCAACTGTTTATAAAAAAGATTTAGAAAAATCTTTAAGTAAATTAGTTGCCTCCATTATAGAATCAGTTAAAAAAGAGGATGCTAGAATTATCATACTTGATGATAGTGCATTTTCTAAAGAGAATATGGTTATGCCAATGGCCATGGTTGTGGGTCGTTTAAATTTTGCACTTTTAAAAGCAGGTATTCGTCATTTGATATCTATTATTGCTGTTACTGGAGAGGTTATAGATTCTCATTCCGCTGCTGTTTTAATTGGTTATGGAGCAAGCGCAATCTATCCAAATCTTTTACTTTCAACTGTTATATCTTGTGCTGAGAGATCTAAAGTTTTAAATCTTAATTGTCATGATGCCCTTAAATCAGTTCATACTGCTTTGAATGGAGGACTTTTAAAAATCATGTCAAAAATGGGAATTGCAACTATAGCTTCATATAGAAATTCTGGTTTATTTGATGTGTTAGGATTAAGTAAAGATATTGTAAAAGATTGTTTTAACTCTTCTCATTGTGCTCTTGATGGATTAACTTATGATGATATAGAGCAAAAATTTACTTCATATCACAAAGCTGCTTTTACAGAAAATGGATTTAGTAAAATATTTCCATTAAATATTGGTGGTTTTTATAAATTTTATCATGCTTCAGAACATCATGATTTTTCTCCTGCTGTTATCCATGCTATTCATAAATGTGTAGATAGTGGTAAAACTGAAGATTTTAATGTGCTGAGAGATTTAGTAAATAAGCGTGGTCTTAAATTTATTCGTGATTTTTTTGATTTAAAATCACCAAGAAAACCTATTAGTATAGATGAAGTAGAACCAAAAGAGGAGATATTTAAGCGTTTTGCATCAGCTGCGATGAGTCTTGGTTCAATCTCTCCTGAAGCTCATGAGACTATAGCTATTGCGATGAATAGAATTGGTGCTCAATCAAACTCAGGAGAAGGTGGAGAGGATAAATCTCGATTTGATACTCAAAGAGTATCTAAGATTAAACAAGTTGCATCTGGTCGTTTTGGTGTAACTCCAGCTTATCTTAGAAGTGCTGAGGAGATTCAGATTAAAGTTGCTCAAGGTGCAAAACCAGGTGAAGGTGGACAACTTCCAGGTCATAAAGTAACTCCGCTTATTGGTAAACTTCGTCATACTGTTCCAGGTGTTACTCTTATTTCACCTCCTCCACATCATGATATCTATTCTATTGAGGATTTAGCTCAATTGATTTTTGATATGAAACAAGTTAATACAAAAGCGCGTGTAGCTGTTAAACTTGTATCAACAATTGGTGTTGGAACTATTGCAGCTGGTGTTGCAAAAGCTTATGCTGATAAAATAATTATCTCAGGTGGTGATGGTGGTACTGGTGCTGCCCCGCTTACATCTATAAAATTTGCAGGTAACCCTTGGGAGCTTGGTCTGAGTGAAGCTCATAATGCTTTAAAAGTAAATAACCTTCGTGGACTTGTTGAGCTTCAAGCTGATGGCGGATTAAAAACTGGATTAGATGTTGTAAAAGCTGCACTATTAGGTGCTGAATCTTTTGCATTTGGTACTGGTGTACTTACAATTGTTGGTTGTAAAATGCTTCGTATTTGTCATGTAAATAAATGTTCAGTTGGAATTGCAACTCAAAATGAAAAACTTCGTGAAGAGTTTTTTAAAGGTCATGTTGATCAAATAATAAATTATTTTACATTTTTGGCTGAAGATATTCGCTCTATTATGGCTTCTCTTGGGTTTAAAACTATGGAGGAGATGATTGGACAAAGTGATATTCTTAAAGTTAAAAATGATAAATTTGCTCAAAAATTTGATTTTTCCTCAATACTTCATAAAGAAAATGGTGTAAATACTCATCAGCAAAAATTTAATGATCCATTTGATGATAATGCATTTGAGCAAGATGTATTAAAAGAGGTGATGGTTGCTATTCAACACCCAGAACATCCGATAAAAATTGAGCGACAAATCACCAACTTACATAGAAGTTTCGGTGCTCGTATATCTGGCGAAATAGCTCAATACTATGGAGATGAAGGTCTCAAAACTGATACTATAAAGATTAAGTTATCTGGTATAGCTGGTCAAGCTCTTGGAGCATTTTTAATTCCAGGTGTCTCTATCTATTTAGATGGCGTAGCAAATGATTATCTTTGTAAAGGTATGCATGGTGGTAAAGTTATAATTACATCTAAAAATGAGGGTGAAAAATATGCTGCTGGTGGAAATACTTGTCTTTATGGTGCAACGGGAGGTAAACTTTATGTTTCTGGTGCAGTAGGAGAGAGATTTGCAGTTCGTAACTCTGGTGCATTAGCTGTAGTTGAGGGAACTGGTGATAACGCATGTGAGTATATGACTGGTGGTGTTGTAGTTATTCTAGGTCGTACTGGTATCAATTTTGGTGCAGGTATGACCGGTGGTATCTCATTTGTATATGATGAAGACCATGTGTTTGTAGAAAATGTAAACCGTGAACTTGTTGAAGCTGATAGAATCGATACAGATGAAGGTGATGAAGCTAAACATTATTTGAAAAAATTACTAAAAGATTATGTAGTTGAAACAGGAAGTCAAAAAGCAAAAGAGTTACTAGAAAACTTTAGAGTAGAAGTTAGAAATTTTTGGCTTATAAAACCTAAAAATTTAACGAAACTACCGTTAAATGTAGAAAAAGGAGACTAATCATGAGAGAGTATTTAAATATTGAAAGACTAGACCCAAAAAAAAGATTAGTTGTAGAGAGAACAAAAGATTTTAGTGAAATTTATGAAATATTTGATAAAAAAGATGCAGCTTCTCAGAGTGATAGATGTATCCAATGTGGTGATCCGTTTTGTCTAACAAAATGTCCACTTCATAACTATATTCCACAATGGTTAAAAGCAGTAAGTGAGACTGATTTAGAATTTGCATTTAAACTATCAAATGAACCATCCCCTTTTCCAGAAGTTATGGGCAGGGTATGCCCTCATGATAGACTGTGTGAAGGTGATTGTACCTTAAATGATGGACATGGTGCTATCACTATTGGTTCTGTAGAGACACATATTACAGAGACCGGTTTTAAGGCAGGTTTAATACCTGAATTTCCAGGAATTATCACGAATAAAAAAGTAGCTATTATTGGGAGTGGTCCAGCTGGATTATCTGCAGCTACCTATCTTCTTCGTTCAGGTATTGCTGTCTCTATGTATGAAAGAAATGATAGAGCAGGTGGACTTTTAACTTACGGTATTCCAAATTTTAAGTTAGACAAAAAAATAGTAGAGCGTCGTGTAAAACTACTTCAAGATGCAG
Source organism: Sulfurimonas sp. (assembly GCA_015487435.1). Classification (GTDB taxonomy): domain Bacteria; phylum Campylobacterota; class Campylobacteria; order Campylobacterales; family Sulfurimonadaceae; genus Sulfurimonas. The sequence continues at coordinate 942 of WFPU01000084.1, read as the reverse complement.
GATTAGAGTTAATTCTTAATTGTGAGGTGGGTAAAGATATCCCTTTTGAAGAGATTGCAAATAAGCATGATGCTATGTTTATTGGAGTTGGTGCTACAAAAGCTAAAAGAGCTTCAATTAATGGAGAAAATGCTTCAAATGTTTATGATGCTATGGATTATTTAACTGCTATTCAAAAGAAAAACTTCAAAAAAGATTATGATAAAAAATTTGATTTTAAAGACTTAAATGTAATTGTGATAGGTGGTGGTGATACTGCTATGGATTGTCTTCGTACAGCAAAAAGAGAGGGTGCAAAATCTGTAACTTGTCTTTATCGTCGTGATGAAAAGAATATGCCAGGATCTAAAAAAGAGTATAAAAATGCCATGGAAGAGGGTGTAGAATTTTCTTTTTTTGCATCTCCAAAAGAGATTATTGTTAATGAAGCTTCTAAAGCTGTAGCTGTAGAGTTTATTAAAACAACATTAAGTACTAAAGGTGAAGATGGTCGTCAAAAAATGGAAGAGATTAAGGGTAGTGAGTCTAGAATTAGTGCTGATGTTATAATTATGTCTTTAGGATTTGACACGGAAGTACCTTCATTTTTAGCAGAAAATGGTATTGAAATCAATAGATGGGGTGAGATTATTATTGATGAAAATACGCATGAAACTTCAACTTCTGGTATATATGCTGGTGGAGATTGTTATCGTGGGGCTGATCTAGTTGTTACAGCTGCATACGATGGTCGTGAAGCTGCAAGAAGTATGATTAAATCACTTTTAAAATAAATGAGGTCTCTGATTAATTATAAGTTAGATTCCAAGTCAAGCTTGGAATGACGATAGTTACGTCATTCTGGACTTGCACCCCAAGAGTATTTCCTACGGGCGTTCAGAATATAATAGCTAATTGTTCAGAGAGCCCAAATAACTATCATGCATTAGCATGGTAGTATAT